>NZ_JAXEXL010000001.1:0-49318 GCF_034113385.1 Atopobium sp.
GGCGTCGCCTCCACCGAAAAAAAGTTCGCAAGGTTCTTTAAAAAAAAGGGGGTTGACACAAACTCCTGAATGAGATAAAGTAACCTTGCTGTTCACGATAGAAACGGGCGTTTGGCTCAGGGGGAGAGCGCTTCCCTGACACGGAAGAGGCCACAAGTTCAAATCTTGTATCGCCCACCATACATGAGCAGGTCAGACGGTATATTGCCGCCTGACCTTTTTGTTATCTGCAACTAGTTATCAACGAGCTATCAAGTTGTGATGCAATCTAGGTTTGTTGTGCAGCACAAGTAAGAATTGTTTTTTGAAGCGCTTAGAGCATCTGCCAAAATAACGCCTTTATGCAACGCCTTTACGGCGTTGCATGCAGAGCCAAGAACAATTGCACAACCATCGGGTTTTGTCCCAATATTGCTCAATGTGCTAACTTTTAAACAAAATAATGTGCCTTTTAGCAAAAATTGTGTTGACAACAACAAATTATCTTCATATATTGAGGACACAGTAATAAAAAACAAGAGCAATAAATAGTAAATGTGTTTAAAGGGGGATGTAAATGGGCAAGTCAACTTCTGGAGCTCAAAAGCTTCAGCAGCATCTTATGAACGGCGTTTCGCATATGATTCCCGTCGTTGTAACCGGCGGTATTCTGTTTGCAATCGCAACGATGCTATCTCTTAATTCGGTAACCACTGAGGGTTCCGTACAAGCAAGCAACATTGTTATTGATGTACTCAGCAAAATTGGTGGTACGGGCCTTGGTCTTATGGTCCCTGTTTTGTCTGCTTACATCGCCGCTTCTTTTGCTGATCGTCCAGGTATTGCTCCTGGTCTTATTTGCGGTCAGCTTGCCGTAACCGTTGGTTCTGGTTTTATCGGCGGTATTATCTCTGGTATTCTTTGCGGTCTTTTGGCTGAGCAACTTAAGAAGGTGCAGCTGCCTAAGTCTATGCAGTCTCTTAAGTCCATCATGATTATTCCTCTTGTTACCTCACTGGTAGTTGGTACCATCATGATTTGCGTTGTTGGTGCACCCTGCGCTTGGCTGCTGGAGACTCTTACCAAGTGGCTTACCTCTATGAGTGGTGCCAGCGCTATTATCGTAGGTATTATCTGCGGTGCTATGATTGGCTTTGACCTCGGTGGCCCTGTAAACAAGGTTGCCTATTCTACCGGTGCAGCTGTAGTAGGTACTGAGGTTATGGCTGGCAATAACTGTGCATTCTTTGGTCCTATTGCTTTGGCAATTTGCGTACCTCCCATTGCTGTTGGCCTTGCTTCCTTCATCTTTAAGAGCAAGTTCTCCCAAGAGGAGCGTGACGCTGGTATTGGCGCTATTGTTATGGGTGCTTGTGGCATTACTGAGGGTGCAATTTCTTACACCACTACCGATCCTGGTCGTATGATTCCCATCAATATAATCTCCTGTGCCTTTGCAGGCGGCGTAGCTGGTGCTTTGGGTACGTACTGCAATGCTGCATGGGGTGGCCTGGTTGTTCTTCCTGTTACTTCGATTGCTACCTATCTGATTTCTTTGGCTGCTGGTATTGCATTGTATCTGGCACTAATTTTCTTCTTTAAGAAGGATTATGTAGAGGAAGAGACTAGCTCTGTAGAAGCAGATGACCTAGATATTCAGATTGAGTTCTAAGGTTCTTACACACGTTTTGTATATGCTTTATTTTGTGTAGTGATCACATACAACAAAGAAGGTTTTATTCATGAAAATCATTGCTGTTACTGCTTGTCCCTCTGGTGTTGCACATACCTATATGGCAGCTGAGGCCCTGAAGAAGGCTTGTGCCAAGGCTGGTATAGATTGCAGTGTAGAAACTCAGGGCTCTATTGGTATCGAAGATGCTTTGACTGATGCAGACATTGCAGAAGCAACCGCTGTTGTTCTTACAACTGATATGCCTATTAAGGGTGCAGAGCGTTTTGAGAAGCTTCCTAAGATTAAGCTAACTGCTGGTCAGGTAATTAAATCTGCTGAGGCAATCGTGGCTAAGGTTCAAAAAGAGCTCGGCTAAGTAGCTGCGTAGGTATATGCACCTGCTTGAATAGTCTATCCATCATTTTTAATGGTAAGAAAAACAACGCCCTCAAACTATTTGAGGGCGTTGTTGCTATGTATGATAAAAATCTAAGAGAACTTAGATAAGCTCAATATCAAACTTATCTAGCGCCTTCTTTTGCTTGGGAGATACGGCCTCGGTGATAAGGCCCTCAAATTCACTGAGCGTAGCAAAGTTGTAATTGCCGCGTGAATCAAACTTATGAGAGTCAGCCATCAGATATACCTGGTCTGTATTTTCTAAAACCGTGTGTTTTACCATGCCGTCGTCCATTTCAAAGGTGCTTACCGCACCGGTAATCAAATCAATGCCAATGGCACCAATAAAGGACTTATCAAAGGTAATGGGTTTGAGGTTGGCAATGGTCAGGGAGCCGACAAAACCATTAAGGTCAAGGCTTACGTTGCCGCCAGGGCACATAACAGTAAGTGCGGGATTTTCTGCCATCACCTGGAGACTATCCATCATGTTAGAAACAACCACACAGCGCTTTTGACCTGCGGCAAGCAGGCGCGCAAGCTCTAAATTGGTAGTAGAGATATCCAAAAAGATAATATCTCCAGGGGCGATAAGATCGTATGCTTTGGCAGCTACAAGCTGTTTCTCGGCAGCATTGGTGCTCAAGCGCTTGTAAACCGTGCGCTCAGGTGTCTCGGTAATGCTAATAGCGCCACCGTATACCCGCTTAAGGGTTCCCTGTGATTCCAGCTGACGTAAATCTTTGCGGATACAGTCAACCGTTACATTAAATTGCTTGGCAAGGTCTGCTACGGTCACGCGGCCGTCAGTTTTTACCATAGTGGCAATAGCATTTTGTCGCTCTTTGAGGAACATAGATTCTCCTCTAAAATTGGATTGTTTTTGATACACCAATACTAAACAATACTTTTTAATAGATAGCCAGATATGTGCAAAAATATCGCTTAGTGGCGTAAATCTGTATCTAATTGGGATAAAACAATAATTAGCAATAAAAACTAATTGCAAATCAATACATAACAATATAAACTGAAGACATCACATAATTCGTATGTACTATCGTGTGGGGAGACAAGCATGTTAAGTGCTCGAACACAAGCAATTAAAGATTCGCTTTTTGCAAAACCTCGCCAAATTGATCTTGAGCGTGCACTTTTATATACCCAGAGCTGGAAGCAGACGGAGGGGCAATCTGTTATTATGCGTCGCGCTCTAGCCCTGCGTCATATTCTTGAGCAGCATGAGATTGTCATCGATGAGCATGATTTGCTTGTGGGCAATCGCACACGTACACCGCGTGCTGGCGTGCTGTCTCCAGAGATGTCTCCCTATTGGATTTTGGACGAGCTGGATAAGTTTCCCACGCGTCCTCAAGACACGTTTGAGATGAGCGAGGAAGATAAACGTACGTTTAAGGACGAACTGTTTACTTATTGGAGCGGTCAATCGCTTAATGATTGGTATAAAGCACAGCTGTCTGCACAAGCGGCAGATGCTCAAAAGACCAAGATTTTCTCGGTAGCTCAAACTGATAAGGGCCAAGGTCATATCATTGCCGATATTCCTGCGGTGCTTTCTTGCGGTTTTGGTGCGCTTGCAGCCGATGCACACCAGCGTGCTGCGCAAGACCCAAGCAATGAGTTTTATGCTGCGGCAGTAGTGTGTTTGGATGCCACAACTGCGTACATAAAGCGCTATGAGCAGGTGTGTCGCACTATGGCAACCATGGCAGATGAGAAGCGCGCACAAGAGCTGTTGGATATGGCGGACGTGCTGGCGCATGTTGCTACCAACCCCGCACGCGATTTGCGTGATGCTTTGCAGCTGGTATGGTTGGTGGAGTTAGTGTTGGAGCATGAATCTAACGCAAGTTCCATTTCTTTGGGTCGTATGGATCAGTATTTGTGGCCCTACTATCAAGCAACCGTTGCAGCTGGTGTGAGTGCCCAGGAGATTCGTGAGCTCATACAGTGCTTCTATCTTAAGACCAATACCATTGTGTTTGTGCGCTCTACGGACAGCGCCAAATCATTTGCAGGCTTTCCCTCAGGCTTTAACTTGGTGGTAGGCGGTGTTGATGCAGCAGGTAATGATGCTTCTAATGAGCTGTCTGAACTGCTGTTAGACATTCAGAAAGATACGCGCTTACCTCAGCCCAATCTATCCTTGCGCGTGTTTTCTGGTACACCTGAGTCGTTGTATCACAAGGCTGGTGAAGTTATTCGTTTGGGTGATGGCATTCCTCAGTGCTTTAACGATGAAGTAAATATTCCTGCATTTGTAAATCGTGGCATTAGTCTTGAGGATGCGCGTGACTATGCTGTTGTCGGTTGTGTTGAGTTGTCCATCCCAGGCCGTATGTATGGCCTGCATGACATTTCTATGTTTAATATGGTGCGCTGCCTAGAGATTGCTATGCAAGCTCGTCCCAAAGGATATGACACGTTCCAAGAGCTTCTTGATGCGGTGGATGCCGTCATCGATACCTATGTAGGCCTTATGACAGAAGGTTGCAACGTATGTGATTTGGCTCATCGTCAAACAAGTCCTACTCCGTTGCTGAGTGTGCTGGTAGCAGACTCTATGGACAATGGTGCGGATATTACTGCAGGTGGAGCGCGATATAATCCTTCGGGTGTGCAGGGTGTAGGAACGGCAAACTTGGCTGATTCACTCATTGCAATCAAGCATGCCGTGTTTGAAGAGAAAGCGTTGTCTTGGCCAGATCTTCTGGGCATGCTTGAGCGCAATTGGGCAGGCGAGGGCGATGAAGTATGGCGCCAGCGTTTGATTAACGCCTATCCCAAGTATGGTAATGATATTGATGAAGTAGATGCCCTTGGTCGTCATTTCTTGGAGCACTATGGCCATGAAGTAGAGAAGTATGCTAATCCACGTGGTGGTTACTTCCAGCCTGGTAGCTATACGGTATCTGCGCATATTCCTCTTGGCGAGAAGTGCGGCGCAACTCCTGATGGTCGTTTTGCAAAAGAACAGTTGGCAGACGGTGGTTTGAGCCCCATGGCTGGTCGTGACACCAACGGCCCTACAGCAAGTCTTAAGAGCGTATCTAAGCTCAAGAATATTTTGGATTCCAATGGTAGCTTGCTTAATGTAAAGTTCTCGCCAGCTACACTAGCAGGTGAAGGTGGACTTACTAAACTTGAAGCGTTTCTTAAGGCATTTTCTCGTTTGGGAATTCAGCATGTACAGTTTAATGTGGTAGATAAGGCAACGCTGCTTGATGCTCAAGCCCACCCAGAGAACCATAAGGACTTGATTGTCCGCGTAGCTGGGTATTCTGCCATGTTCGTTGAGTTATCTAAGGCTGTTCAGGATGACATTATTAGCAGGACCGAGCATGTCCTCTAAACTATCCGCTTCATCGGCAATAGTTACCAATGTACAGCGGTATTCTCTTCATGATGGTGGTGGTATTCGTACCGTTGCCTTTCTGAAGGGATGTCCGTTTACCTGTCCTTGGTGTTGTAATCCAGAAAACCTTTCTTTTGAGCCTGAGTTATCCCTCAAAGAAAACTTGTGCATTCATTGCTCACCGCGTCCCAATGGTGCTTTATGCACTACGCCGGCCGAGTTGTGTCCCACACGTGCTAAAGAAATTATGGGTACCAAACGTGATGTGAATGACCTGCTCGAAGAGGTATTGCGCGACCGTATCTTTTTTGAAGAGAGTGGCGGTGGAGTGACACTTTCTGGGGGAGAAGCGCTTGCGCGTGAGCCATTTGTGCAAGCGTTTTTTGCGGCGGCAAAAGCACAAGGCTTGCATACCGCTTTGGAAACTACGCTTGCGTTGCCTTTACGTGATGCAAAAGCGCTTGTAGAAGTGGTAGATAGCTTTTTAGTTGATTTCAAAATTGCTAATCGTGATACCAGTAAAAAACTTCTGGGTCTTGACCCTGATGTGCGCGATGCAAATATACGAACAATACTATCGATAGGGGCAAGCGTAATAGCGCGTATGCCAATTGTGCCTGGTTTTACGGATGGATTGGATAACGTACGTGCTCATGCAGCAAAACTGTGTGAGTTGGGAATTGTGCGGGCTGACGTACTTCCGTTTCACCAGTTGGGGGAAAATAAATACAGTTATGTGGGGCGTCCTTATACCTTGCATGATTTGAAGCCGCCCAGCGATGAGCAAATTGCAAAAATTGTAGCAATTTTAGAGAAGGCGGGCTTATCTGTTGTGATTGATGGTGAATAACCTCAGTGATGCAGGTATACTTACGTAAATAAGCGAGTATACTTACGTATATAAGTTCAAGTTTGCATGTTTAGTCAGTAAACGAATGGAGTGGGAATGGAACTGGTACTCGATACAGCCGATGCACAAGCCGTTAAGGAAGTCTCTGAGGTTCTTACTGTCTCGGGCGTAACAACTAATCCAACTATTATTACTAAGAGTGGCAAAACTCCCGAGCAAGTTGCGGATGAAATGCTCAATGTGCTTTCGGACGACCAGTCCTTCTTTATGCAGACGGTTGCCACTGATTTTGAGGGTATGATGGCAGATGCTCGCAAAATCTGCTCTCTTCGCCCCAAGAACATGTATGTAAAAATCCCTGTAACCCATACGGGTTTGCGTGCTATTAAGGCTGCTAAAGCAGAGGGTATGGGCGTTTTGGCTACTGCTATCTACAATGCCGACGCTGCATTTATGGCTGCCATGAATGGTGCAGATTACTTGGCTCCTTACGTTAACCGTATGGAGAGCTATGGTGATGGCATTGGCCAGGTTATGGACTTGTTGGAGATGCTGTCTATTAACAATATGGACACCAAGGTTATTGCTGCTTCCTTTAAGAACCCCCACCAGGTTCATGAGTTAATTGCTGCTGGTATTCAGGCTGTTACCATTCCTCCTGCAGTGGCTTGGTCTATGATTGATCACCCTGGTACTCAGATTGCTGTGGATGAGTTTTCTGTTGCATGGCATGAGGCATTTGGTCGCGATACCTTTATGTAAAGTTTAAGGCATACGTAAGACGCTCAAGGTACCTATAGGTATATCTTTGGCGGGCTGGGAGTTGTCTCAGCCCGTTTTTATTTTTACCTTGGCTTAGTGTTAAACTGTACGTATTCTTAACGCATGATAGGCGGAAAGCTGCCATAGAGAATCGTTTTACCTGCCTGGTAATGCTTTTGGATGAGTATGCGTATGAGTGGGGCATATGTTGTATAACGCTATTAAAAAATGGCTGCTTAATAACAAGCCTGCCGCGATGTTTTTAACCCTTGTCGCAGTATATATTGGGTTTTTTATAATGCATGACAGGGCATCTAAAAATACGATACCAACAACGCTTACTACCTCTGAATATCAAGCGAATGCATCCATAGAGGAATTCAACAGAACGCATCACTATTCTAAACCGTCTGATACAGCTCGCAATGCCCGCTCTTTACCATCTTCTGAGCATCCCGATGAGTTTCCCTGTACTCTTGATACATCCTATACCTATGGTGGCGTGTCTTTATCTATCGATAAAAGCTGGCAGGTATCTGAAGATGCCGGATATTATGCGTATCTAGAAACTCAGTCAGATAGTCCCGAAGTATTTACACAGGTCAATAAGATTACGATGTGTATTGCAACATGTACCCAGGATGAGACAGCAGACGCTACAAATGCTGTTCAAAGATATACAAAAAATGAGGCATATTATAAGCCTACAACGTTTTCTCTCATTAAAAACTGGGAAAAAGACGGCGTTACGTATTCACAGTTCTTTACTCAA
The DNA here is from genome assembly GCF_034113385.1 of Atopobium sp. Taxonomy (NCBI): domain Bacteria; kingdom Bacillati; phylum Actinomycetota; class Coriobacteriia; order Coriobacteriales; family Atopobiaceae; genus Atopobium; species Atopobium sp. Next base: position 7,814 of record NZ_JAXEXL010000001.1, read on the forward strand.
ACAAAGGGTAAAACCGTTACTTCCCTTGAGGTTAGCTCCTGTGAATTGCGAATGTTTTTGGTGGGTCATGCCGCTAATGGCACTGGCTTTATTTTTGATATGACCATACACACAAATGCCCATCCCACAACAGTTTGGGAGTCTCACCAAGGTTCAGTGCAAAAAGTTATTGATGGTATTCGCTTTAATCCATCGGCTATCATGCATGATTATTATCGAGAAGAATGCAAAATACGATACCCTTCCTTTGCGTATGATGCTGACCCAGCCTCTTTGTTTGAGGGGTATGACAATGTAGATGATTTTGCGGATGATATGGTAGATAGTGGTGAATTTACAGACCGAGAAGATGCTGAGTATTTTTGGTACGACTATCATAACGATTAAACATATTGGAAAAATAAGGAGCGGTGAAACGCTGTGTTCACCGCTCCTTTTTGTGATTCGATACTACTGCGTCCTGTGGCAGTGTTTGTTATGTCTTATTAGAATAGGTCTTTAATACGAGACTTTCCAGCTAAAACAGCTCCAGCTACGACTGCTGCAGCACCGGCTGCAAGGGGAAGTGCAGTAGAGTTGGAATCACCCGTCTTGGGAAGCGCCTGCTTTTTAGCGCCTGTCTTAGGCTGGGCGGCCTTCTTAGGGGACTTTGTGGTGTTCTGCGTAGTCTTATTGTCCTTGTTGTCCTGAGAAGTATTGGGTTTGTTAGGACCTACGGGAGTAACAGGTTTGTTGGGGATGGGGGTAACCTGTGCCTGGATGTGGAGCGTTTTGGTGTCTGGGTCTTTAAGCGTTGTTGGCTCCCATACACTTATTTGAACGCCGTTATTATAATCAGCAGTGATATTCTCGGCGTTAGCATTTATAAATTGCCTATAGGTGCTATTGCCGCGTAGCTTACCATTTTCATAGGTAAAACCCGGGTTACGCCAGATATCGAGCGGAAGCATAGATACTCCGCTATAACCCATGTGCATAAATAAATCTTTGCCAGAAATACCAATATTGATGTCTCTTCCCGTGGTGTCCTGCTTGATGTCCCAAAGATTATTGGCATCTACCGTTGCAATCTCTTGGTTTTGGTCTACGGTTGCCAAGGTGCCAACAAGCTTATTAGACCCGTTAACGCCTAATACATAAGTTTTACCCTGAGATTCGTAGCCCAGGGCAATTTTTTGCTGACCTACTTGAACACCCTTTGAGCTTTTTACATAGACATTACGGCTTTTACCAGGAACAACTTCCTCTGTAAACGTTACCTTATGAGTAAATTGAGCGGTTACATCATTGCCTTTATCATCCATAATGCTGAGGATTTTAACGGTATAGTCCTCACCATCTGGAAGGTTTGGTACCTGCACCTGCAGTTTGTCAAAGGGAAGTACTTGAGGTGCTGCCATAGGTTGATTGTCTTTATCAAAGACCCCAACAGATACGGCATAACCCTCGTACTTTTTGGCATCAGTTGGAGCTGCAATAGGAGTTGTTACTGCAGGAGAGCCAGTTGGAGTAGTGGGGGTATTTGCGAGTGCAGGGGTAACAGATCCTGCTGCAAGGAGCACGGTTAATGCACCTGATGTTGCAATCTTCAAGGCCTTCTTTTCTGACATGACATCTCCTCTTACCTAGACCTTTTACCGAGATACTACATTAGTTAGTTAACGGTAACATATTATGCCTATAAAGTTATCCATGAGTAACTATTTTCTTGGTAGTTTTATAAAAAGAGACGGCGATATGCCGTCTCGACTGTTGTATTTTGGTTATTCACTGTAAGTACTTAATTTGATTGGAAGTCAGCGTGGAGAGTTTTCTTAATTTTTTTTGATTTTATTCCTAAAAAAACTACTTCTTTGAATTGAATTGAAGTTATCAATAGTAATAACAGTACCAAAAAGAATTTTCAGTATTCCTATAAAAGCTACTATAACCAAGATGGGAAGTACACAATTGATAATTAGCATAATTACAAATGCTTCTAATAGTCGGTTGATGCAGGTTCTTGCTTGATCTAATAGATTTTTAGTCCCTTCTGTAATTTGTTGTCCTACATCGGCTACATGGTCTGGGATTGAAATAAAGAAATTCTTTGCATTTTCTATAGGATCGTCTGAAACTGCAGTCTCTTTGTTTTTAGTATTTTTTACTTGCGCATTCATATCTTGATTGACAGTAGTTGCGGCATCAATACTTGTTTGATAAGTTGCTTCAATCATATCGGAGACACGAAGGCTTATTGGAATAATATTTATTACCACTATTCCAAAAAGTGCTAGTTTAAGTGCGGTAGTAAAAAGCATTGCAGCCCATTTTTGATTAGGATTCCATAGGTATAAGAAAAGGAGGAATCCTGCACTAGGAAGAATATATTTAAAACCAACTAGACTGAAAATCGTAATCAAATACTTTTCTAAATAAATTGCTCCAAGAATAATGCAAAATTTTTCGCCTAAATCAATTAGCTTTTCTGCAACGGGTTTTCCTGTATCGTTAGGAATTAAGGAGATGAGTGCTCCCGTGCCCGTAGAAGTTGCAATGAGTAGTTCAGTAGTTTCAGCTTTTTTATCAAATTTTCTGAATTCATTAATATAGGATTTAGGGTTAGAAAAAGTATCTGATTGCACTACAGAGAATATCATTGCTATAGGAAGTATCAACATTATTATATAGCGCACATATTTAAGGTTATTTTTCTCAGTGGATTTAGGGAGTCTTGAGAGTCCAGTATCGTCAATTGAATTTTCGTACTCAAGCTCTTCAGACATTTGTCTAATTTTATTATTTTGGTTCACGTAATCCTCCATTTATTAATGTAATCGTGCAGCTGAAGGATAGCATGCTGATACGGCATTCAATGTATATTTCTGTGTATTGTTGTAAATAAAGACGTGAGTGGAAAATTGATTAAAACAATGCGATTCCTTATTACTATCACCTACACATTATTGTATAAACCTAGGCTAACTTTTAAATAATATTCAAACTTTTAGCAAAAGTATGCATGTTATATACATGATTTGTACTAAGCTATACATGCTAATTTTGTTTGCCATCAAGGAGCAAACAAATACTGAATAGAGGTTTGTATGAAACTATTGCGTGCAATGCGTGAGCCCCTCAAGTATGTCCAAGGAAAACATGCGCTTCTTCACTTTGAGGAAGAGATGGGTTATATGGGGACTCGCTTTTTGTTTATATGCTCCAACAGTGGCTATAAGGCTTGCCATGATCAGATTGAGCAGAGTTTTGGTAATTCTGATAGCTATCGTCGCTATGAGATTTTTGGTGGCATTTCCAGCAAGGGTGAAATTGCAAAAATGCAGGCAATAGTAGAAGAGGACAACATCGATGCAGTGGTGGCAATCGGTGGTGGTTCTGCGGTAGATACTGCCAAGGCAACCGCATACTACGCAGGTAAAAAGGTTGTTATTATTCCAACTGTCGCTGCAACAGATGCTCCTTGCACGGGCTTATCTGTTATCTATAACGATGATGGTAGCTTTGATAAGTATCTCTTTTATCCAGAAAATCCCGCTGCAGTGCTCGTAGATACGCAAGTTATTGCAGATGCTCCTGTTCGCTTTTTGGTAGCAGGTATGGGCGATGCACTGGGTACTTATTTTGAAGGTCGTGCTTCCATCCGCACTGAGTCTCCTAGCCTTGAGGGTACAGGCATTACGCGTGCAGGTATGGCTCTAGCTGAGCTTTGTTATGAGACGCTGCGTGACTATAGCTCTCAGGCACTTGTTGCTTGTGAGAACAACGTAGTAACTCCTGCGCTCGAGAATATCGTAGAGGCATGCGTCTATCTGTCTGGTGTTGGTGCAGATAACGTAAACTGTGCTGCTGCTCACTCTTTCTATAATGGCCTCACTTCTTTGGGTGGCCACAGTGCTCCTCATGGCTGTTGTGTAGCCTTTGGTACGTTAGTACAGCTTGTACTTGAGGGTGTAGATCAAGATGAGTTCTTAGATGTTCAAAGCTACTGCCTTGAGGTTGGTCTTCCCGTAACGCTTGAAGAGCTTGGTATAACTACTTCTGATCAAATCCAAAAGATTGCAGAGGCGGCTTGTGTTCCTGGTGAGACTATCCACAATCTTGCTGGTGATGTAACTCCAGATGAGCTTTACGCTGCTATTGTTGCAACTGATGCAATGGGCAAGAAAGCTTTAGGCATCAACTAGCTTTTCTTGAGCGTGTGCATCTGGTAGTAGGCATATGCGCGTCTTACGATAAGCCCTAGAGGTATGCATATCTTATGTATGCTTCTAGGGCTTTTGTTGTATCTAAACGATAACTCTTGCGCTTAAACTTTGACTACCGTTTAATTGACTGCATGAAAAAACAGAACAAGCAAAAGAACAAGTCAGAACTTACGGCAAAAGATATTGTTATAAACAACGTCTTTACCTACTTTAATGCGATTTTTGCAGTCATTGCTGTACTTCTCATTATTGCAGGTAGTTATCGTAGTTTGACCTTTCTTCCCGTCGTAATTGCAAACTCACTTATTGGTATTGTGCAGCAGCTGCGTGCGCGTAGTGTGCTTAACAAACTGTCGCTCTTGTCGCGCTCTACCTATTGCGTCACACGCGATGGCAAGCAGCTGTCTCTTGCAAGTGAGGAGCTTTTAGCGGGAGACATTATTACCTTGGAAGCAGGCCAGCAGATTCCTGCAGATGCAACGGTGATTGATGGACTTATTGCCGCTAATGAATCTTTGCTTACGGGCGAGGCGGATGAGATTGAGAAAACGGCACAGGCGCAATTACTGTCTGGCAGTTTTGTTGTCTCTGGCAGCTGTACAGCACTTCTTACTCATGTAGGCGAGGACTGCTATGCGGCACGCTTGCAGGCAAAGGCCAAGGAGGTTCGCGAGAAACCCTCCGAGATGATTCATGATATTAACCTGATTGTTCGTATTGCAGGCATTGTTATTATCCCTATTGGTTGCCTTCTTTTTTATCAAGCATTCTTTGTTAACGGCTACCTGTTTAAAGCATCAGTTGAATCCATGGTTGGCGCCATTATTGGCATGATTCCTGAGGGTCTGTACTTGCTGGTTACCGTTGCCTTGGCGCTTTCTGCTCTGCGTTTGGCACAAAACAAAGTACTGCTTCATGACATGCGCAGTACAGAGACGCTTGCACGCATTGATGTTTTGTGTGTAGATAAAACCGGCACTATTACTGATAACAATATGCAGGTAGTTGAGCTGTTTGACCAAGCTGGTACTACTGTTAAAGAGAAGAATGTTCCTGCTAGTGATTTGCTTGCTCGTTATGTGGCTACGGTTCCTGATGCCAATGCAACTATGGAAGCCGTTCGTGCTTGGCTACCTCAAGCAGCGGCTCTTGATGCCAGCACGGTGATGCCCTTCTCGTCAAAAAACAAATACTCGCAGGTTGATCTCACAGATAGGAGCGTGTTGCGCTTTGGTGCGCCTGAGTTTGTGTTGGATGCTCAGACTTATGCTGCTTGTGAGGCTGCCATAGCTCAGCGTGCAGCTCTTGGTCAACGTGTGTTGGTATTTGCTCAGGCTCAAGAAGAGGCAGCATATGAGCCACTTTTGTTTGTGAGTTTGATAAACGGTTTGCGTCCCAATGTTACCGAGACGTTTGCTTGGTTTGGCCAGCAAGAAGTTCGCGTTATGGTCATTTCTGGTGATAATCCGCAGACGGTTTCTAAGATTGCTTGTCAGGTAGAAATACCGCATGCAGATCAATATGTTAACGCTTCTGATTTAGCAGACGAGGACTTTGTAGACGCCGTATCAAAGTACACGGTGTTTGGTCGCGTTAAGCCAGAGCAAAAAAAGCAGATTGTAGAAGCACTTAAGGCTCAGGGCTTACGGGTAGCTATGACGGGCGATGGCGTCAACGATATTCTTGCTATGAAGGAAGCGGACTGCTCAATTGCTATGGGCACTGGTAGTGATGCTGCTCGTCAAGCGGCTCAAGTGGTTATTTTAGATGATGACTTTAGCCACATGAAGCAAATCATTTCTGAGGGTAGACGAGACATTAACAATCTTTTGCGCTCCGCAACACTGTTTTTGTATAAGAATATCTTCTCTATGCTGTTGGCCACCTGCGCTATTTTATTTGCTTGGGTGTATCCGCTTAAGCCTTCGCAAGTGTCGCTTGTATCGATGTTTAATATTGGCGTACCTGCCTTTTTGCTGGCGATGGAACAAAACAATAAAAAGCAGCATGGTAGGTTTATTTATGAGGCACTTGCGCGCGCCATCCCTGCAGCGCTTACCTCTTTTTGTGCGATTGCAGCCCTTGTTGCCCTTGCTCCGTGGGTAGGTGTTTCTCAGACGGACGTAGGAGTAGGAAGTACGTTTTTGCTGTCTGTTGCAGGCTTTATGGTGCTGTTTGAATTGAGCCGACCCTTTAACGCATGGCATACGTTTATCTTTGTAGGCTGTGTTGCAGGCTTTATTGGAACGGCAATCTTTTTGTCAGATCTCTTTGCAATTACGGCTATATCATGGGATGCGACAATCCTTACTAGTGTGATTGCTGGGGTTGAGGTAATTGCAATGCTGTGTTTGAATTGGTTTGGCGCTTTTGCACACAAGCATTGTAAGTTTTTACAATAGGAGTTTATGTATGCACCTATCGTAAGCTTGTAAGAGCTTACGCACACAAAGATACAGCACGTATACGGCTGCTTGTTTTTTGGAGAGAAAACAAGTGGTCGTTGTTTACATAGGATGGAAAACAGCTTTATGAATATTGATGTCGTATCTGGGTTGCTTATCCCATTTGCCGGCACTACGCTTGGCGCAGCTATGGTCTTTTGTATGCGCAACCAGTTACGCGATTCTGTTACGCATGCACTTGAAGGTTTTGCTGCAGGTGTAATGGTTGCCGCCTCATTTTTTAGTCTACTTGCACCTGCAATTGAGCAAAGCAACGACATGGGTTTGTTTGCCTTTGTCCCTGCTACACTAGGATTTTTGTGCGGTGCTGCGTTTTTGTTGTTGCTGGATACCGTGATTCCTCACTTACATATTGGCGAGAATGAACCAGAGGGCCCTAAAACCAATCTTAAGCGCACGACTACTATGGTGCTTGCCGTAACACTGCACAATATTCCTGAAGGCATGGCTGTTGGTGTTGTGTATGCAGGATGGGTGAGTGGTAGCGCAACCATTTCTTTGGCAGGGGCGTTTTCTTTGGCACTTGGTATTGCGATTCAAAACTTTCCCGAGGGAGCCATTATTTCTATGCCTTTACGTGCTGCTGGTCAGTCTAAACCAAAAGCGTTTGGTATGGGCATGCTCTCTGGCATTGTAGAGCCTCTTGCTGCTGCAGTAACTATTGTGGCAGCTCATCTCATTGTTCCTGTCTTGCCGTATTTGCTTGGCTTTGCTGCAGGAGCCATGATGTATGTAGTGGTAGAGGAGCTCATTCCAGAAATGAGCGCTGGTAAGCACTCAAATCTGGCTACAGTTATTTTTATGCTTGGCTTTGCCCTTATGATGATGCTAGATGTGGCATTGGGTTAGTGCGCTTGCCTAAACCTTACTTCGTATCTGACAGTTCTAGCTCTTCCAGCTCTTCCAGTTCTGCCATTTGATCGATAACATCAAGGAGTTTGTCCGTGTCTTCTTGCGTGGTAGACCAACACGTCGCAAAGCGCACAACGCTGCGGCGAGCATCCAAGCGCTCCATAAAGCCATAGGCTACCCGATGCTTGAGCCACGCCAGTTGCGCATCTGTTGCAATAAAGAATACTTGATTGGTGGGGGAATCTATATACAGATCAAATCCCTTTTGTATCAAGCGTTCTTTAATGCGTGCAGCACAGATAAGTGCAGTTTTACCTATTTGTTCATACAGATTATGGGTAAAGAGCTCTCCAAATTGAACTCCAAGCAAACGCCCCTTTGCCAACAGACCACCATGTTGTTTTATAAGTGGCGTCAGCCCCGGCACCATATTCTTTTTAGTAAATACAACCGCCTCACCAAAGAGCAGGCCACACTTAGTGCCACCAATGTAGAACACATCTGTCAAGCGTGCTAAGTCTGCCAAGCTCACATCATTTTGAGGTGCGGCCAATGCGTAAGCTAAACGAGCACCGTCTACAAAGAGCTTTACCTTGTGAGACGTGCATATATCTGCAATTGATTCCAGTTCGGCTTTACTATACAAAGTGCCATATTCGGTTGGTTGAGAAAGGTATACCAAAGCAGGTTGAACCATATGTTCACGGTTGTCATCCTGCTCCCAAGCTTCGATGGTTTTCTTAATAGCTGCAGCGGAAATCTTGCCCCTGTTGTGTTCAAGGGATATGACCTTGTGACCACCGGCTTCAATGGAGCCAGCTTCGTGCACATTTACATGGCCCGTAGCTGCGCTTATAACGCCTTGCCAAGGAGCTAACAGTGCATCAATAACAAGGGTATTGGTCTGTGTACCACCCAGCAAAAAGCGAACTTCACCATGGGGACAGGCACAAGCATCCAAAATTGCACGGGCGGCATGTGCACAATAGGGGTCTGTGCCATAACCAGAGGTAGATTCCATGTTTGTGCGTACAAGAGCATTGAGTATGGTGGGGTGCGCTCCCTCCATGTAATCTGACGAGAAGTGCAAAAGCTCATTGGCTTGTTTGGCGTGTGTGTCTGTCATGTTGGCGCTGTCCTTTGTGTCTTGTCTGCTGAGGTTTTGAGAGCGGTGGATGGCTAAACTAGCCGTTTGTTTGGCAAGAAGGCTCTGTGGTAAGTATCTGAGCTACACGATTTTGTAGCTGCGGAATGACTTCTTTCTCAAACCAAGGATTCTTTTTTAGCCATATTTGGTTGCGTGGAGATGGATGAACCAGAGGGATATAGTCAGGAGCATAGTGTTCATACTCGCGTACTACCTCTGTGATGCGCAGAGATTTTGGAAGTCCTAAATAGTGGGATAGTGCATATTTGCCAATAAGCATGGTAAGTTGGATATGGGGCATGAATGCCCGTAATTGTGGGTGCCACTTTTGTGCAAAGCCTTCACGAGGGGCAAGGTCCCCACTTTTGCCACTACCAGGAAAGTAAAAATCCATGGGTAATAAGGCAACCTTTTGAGGATTATAAAAGTCCTCATAAGAAATGCCCATCCAAGAACGTAGGCGTTCGCCGCTCCTATCATTCCAAGGAGTACGCGTTTGTTGTGCAATACGGCCAGGAGCTTGTCCTATTACCAAAATACGCGCGTTATGACCAGCAGTATACAGCGGTTCTATACCTTGCTGCGTGTACCATCTATTTTGCGGATCTTGCTTGATGTTCTCAAAAATGTTAGAAAATGCCTCATTCATGAAGAGTCTTCTTCTCTGTCTTGTACCCATGTGTGCGCAAGAAGCCCAGTAAGAGCCAGGCACCAAAGAGGGCAGCGATTCCATTTGCAACGGTTGCGTTTAACCATACTCCTGTGAGGCCTAGCGGTGACAGTAAAACAATAGTTGCTAACGGAATAGCAATAGAAGAAGCAAGAGAAAGCCATACGGCACGCTTAGATTGCCCGCAAGCAAGCAAAAAGGCGTCAGAAGCAAAGACAAACCAGCGAGTGAGCCACTGAAGTGATAGGAGGCTAAACGCACCAACAGCTGCTTGCGTAAACTCATTTGAAGCATTAAAGATAAAAATCCTAACAGGAACCTCGGGGAAGAGGCGGAGCAAGACCAGGTAAATGAGGCTGCAGGTGGCAGAGATAATGAAGCTACTTTTACCAATGGCAAACGCACGTGTATAGTTTTTTGCGCCCCAGTTATACCCAATGGAGGGCTGCAATGAATCTGTGGTGCCATAAATAAGAGACATGACAAATGAATCAGTAAACATCATGATGCCAAAAATTGATACTGCTTGAGCACCACCAAGCGCCAGCATGCGAGCGTTAAGTACAATGCTTACGACGCGCCCAGCCACATTGTTAAGAAATGCAGAGAGACCCGCCATAATAATTTGTCTTGTAATAGCAAGGGTAGGCTTTGGATATACAAGCTTTAAGACCATCTTGCCGCGAATAAAAGGCCACAGCCCAATACCAGAAGCAAGTACCATAGCCAAACTATATGCAAGAGCAGCACCCCATACATCAACATGGAGTACGATGAGTAAAACTGCTTCGATTACGGCTCCTGAAACGGCCATAAGAATGTTAAGCGCCATACTTCGGCTTACTTTGCCACATACCTTGAGGTAGTTGTCCATTGCAAACATCATGCCAGAAATAGGAACAAACACTGCATAGATACGCAGGTACATGATGGAAATTTCAGCAAGCTCTCCCGTTGCGCCCTGTAGGGCAATAAGGAAAGGTGCTGCAAAAAACATGAGCAGTCCCATGCCCATGCCGCCTACAAAGAGCATCACAATGGAATATGAAAATATGGTATTTGCTGCGTCATAGTCCTTCTCGCCAAGCTTAATGGAGATGGGGACAGCTGAGCCAACACCAACAAGGTCGCCTAAGGAGAACAGAATGATTACAAAGGGCATTGCTAAATTGATAGCAGCAAAGGCGGTTTCTCCGAGCGCGTTGCCAACTAAAATGCCGTCAATAATATCGTACAGAGCTGACGTCAACATGCTAATGGCACCAGGAACAACAACAATGAGCAGCATTTTATAGAGCGACGTCTGCGTAAATAATTTGTCGTGGTCTATGTGCATATAGCAATTCCTCGGTGTTGCTTGATTATGAGGCAGGTTGAGAGGTCTGCTCGTTGGCTGTCTTGACAACGTAATTGACGGAATCTAGCTTGGAAACATGCAGCTTAATGAGTTTCTCGATAGTGGACTTGTCGGTAGTGGATAGCTCGCTGGATGTGGTAAGGGTGGCCACAACCTTGCGGCTTAAGCCAGTATTAGTACTGTTGTAGGAGGTTTGTTCACCAATACTATAGCTCACAAAATTGGGGTACAACGTTTTGAGTTCTTCGGTGGTAATTTTGGTTTCAAACGTATCCTTGAGCTCAAAGGCCTGGCCGTCATTGCGCTCCATGGTGTCTGCAACTACCTGAGAAGACACAATGATGGTAGGAATCAAAAATATAACCGTACCAATAACAAGCCGTCGATGTAGTTTACGCGAGCGGTGCTTTGCTTCTGCGGTTTCCCATTCTGTTACGATGCCATCGTCATTAAGGTCTGCCTTGAGTGGCGTTTTAATGAGTACAAACAAGAGTTCTGCGGCAAAGGCGATAAAGACTACATTAATCAAAAAGACGTAAATGGCGCCGGTGAAGGTGGAAAGATTGCTCATAGCTATTCCGTAGCCCGCAGCACACAACGGAGGCATAAGAGCCGTTGCCACAGCAACGCCAGAAACCAAAACATAGGGTTCTTGGTTGCGCGAAGTGCCTAATCCGCCTGCAAAACCACCAGCCAAAGCAATTAAAACTACCCAGATTGAAGGGGATGAGTTGGTAAGGAGCTCGTTTGTCTCGGTAGAAATGGGCGAAATAACAAAGTAGAGTGTGGAAGTGATTAAACAGATAGTTACTTGTACTACCAGTTCAAGAGATACCCGCTTAAGCAGCTTGGCGTCTGCAGAGGCAATGCCGTATGCAAGACCCATAACTGAACCCATAAGAGGACATATAAGCATAGCGCCTACAACAGCTTCAGTAGAATCAATGTTAAGACCTACTGAGGCAATGAGCATTGCCACAATGAGTAAGCAAATGTGCACACCATCAATGCGCACGCCTGAAAGAATGCGTTTACGAATGGCGGAATGACTTGCCCGACCTTCTCGAATATTAAATAATCCAGTTACTAATTTTAAAAGAGTACTATCCATACGATGGTTTCCTGCTGACAATCGAATGCGTGCATCAAAGGGAATACTACAGTGAGTGCGTATATAGTAGCAGAGCTCTGTTTATATGACACAACAGGGCAGAAAGCCCAAGGAAATCCATTAAGGTATTACTCTTTCGTTTTGCTAAGAAGCTCCTTTGCTTGTAGGGGCCAGAGAGGATTGCGCAACAGTTGACGAGCTACTCCTATGAGTGCAAATCCTTGTTGCTTTACGAGTCTTTGAGCAACTTCTGGCTTGGTAATGCCACCAGCAAGCATCACGGGAATTGTTGTGTGAGCTTTGACTGCTTGTGCTTCTGGAACAAAGTAAGCATCCAGCTGTTTACGGTCGTCAAAGGCATAGCCGTACAGTCCGCCAGAAATATCTATTGCGTCCACACCTGCATCCTGGAACATACGACCCAAGATGGCGCAATCTGCTATGGATGTTCCTTCAGACACACCATCATAGGTACCAAAACGAATAAACACAGGAAAATCTTGCACAGCAGCGCGAACAGCTTGAATGACTTCTACAGCAAAGCGACCACGATTATATATATTGCCGCCGTATGCATCGGTACGCGTATTAGAAAGAGGAGAAATAAACTGACTGAGTAAGTATCCGTGTGCGGCATGAATTTCTACACCATCAAAACCAGCAGTTTTAGCTCGTTGGGCAGCATGTGCAAAAGCGGCGCATAGCTTTGCAATACCTTCGGGGGTAAGTGCATGTACTTGCTTATGATAGCGTTCATTTAGTTGGTTGATGGGGCCAACAAGAGCTCCTTCACAGTCTGCTACACGCCCAGCGTGGTTAATTTGCAATACTGCGGCAGCACCACGTTGATGGATGTGCTGCGCCAGTTTAGCAAGACCTTCAAGTGCATCATTACAAGCAGCACTTAACTGATGGGGGTCAGCACGACCAAGAGGGTCTATAAAATGATGTTCTGCTATAACCATCCCAAGTTCATGCGATTGTGTAAGCAAGTCATAATAGTTCAGTGTTTTTTGCGTAAGAAGGCCGTGCTCCGTAGCACTTCTGGATGCCATAGGTGGCGCAAAAAGGCGGTTTTGTATGGTAATGCCTGCAATAGTTCCTGCCATAAAAAGCTTGTTTTGACTATTTTGACTGCTCATACCAGCTCCTATAGATGCGATGCATAGCTGTTTGATAGCTGTTTTACTACGCGCCAAAGCGATGTGCCAAAGCGGTGTGTCATAACGATGTGCCACAGCATGAGTTACTCAACAGGCTTTTGACCTAACACAACAATCCAGTCTTCCTGTGGATGGCGCTTTACGTGCACGTTTATAAAGCCAGCATCAGTAAAGAAATCCACGAGTTGATGCTGTGAATAAATCGTAAGAAAGTCTGACACCTGTGCCAAATCACTCCAGCGCGCCTGATGTATAGTGCGACCATCAGTTTCATTACATACCATGAATATCCCGCCTGGGGTAAGTACGCGGATAATCTCATGCAAACCAGCTTCTACATGGGGCCAAAAATATATTGTTTCAAATGCGGTAGCTGCATTGATGCTTTCATTGTTGTAGGGAAGTGCAGCTACATCACCCTCTATGACGTGACAGCGTCCCTGAGCCACAGCAGCCGCATTGGTTTCTTTTGACTTCTCTACAGAAATAGAAGAGTGGTCAAGGCCATAAGCATGAACGTTATCAAACAGATTCATAAGGCGTGCCATGTTAGCACCGCCACCACAGCCAACATCAAGTACAGAGGTAATGGGCTTTTTAAGAGGAGCTGCGGCAATTGTTTGCTCAAAGAGCGGCAAACTCCAGTGAGCTAAGCGCTCATGAGTGCCCGTATTCATAGCATCCAGTAAGTCACGACCAGCGTCTCCAGTAGGATGACCTGCATTTTTGTAGTGTTCTTGAGAGGTCATAAAACTCCTATTTATAGCTCTGCATACGATGTGCAGGTATCTGTATTTTCTAGTTCAAGTGTTCCCCAAATCTAACAGCACAGTCGTGTGATTATGTACCCGCTATTCATGCATGTTTATATTTCATATACGAATACACGAATTAGTAGCGTGCTTTTTGGTAAAGTTATTTGTGCTACAAAGGTTAGTTCCGTTCAACAAGTGAGGCATTGTATGCATAATGTGCGCGCAATTTGCGAAGATACCTATTGGATTGGTGCATCTGATCGCAGGCTGTCCCTGTTTGAGAATACCTATCATATTCCCAATGGTATGGCATATAACAGTTATCTAATTCTTGACGAGAAAACCTGTCTTCTCGATGGTGTTGATGATGTTGTGGCCGGTCAGTTTAGCGAGAACCTGGAGTATATGCTGGGTGATCGTGAGCTGGATTATATGGTTATCAACCACATGGAACCTGACCACTGTGCAGAGATTCCTTGGCTGGTAAAAAAGTATCCTTCAGTAAAACTGGTTGGTACTGCAAAGACTTTTGATTTTATTCGTCAGTTCCATAACTTTGACCCCCAGCCGTATGCTATTACGGTAACCGAGGGCGACACCTTGGAATTAGGCAAGCATATCTTGCAGTTTGTAACAGCACCTATGGTTCATTGGCCAGAGGTTATGGTTACGTTTGATTTGGCAACTGGTACGCTTTTCTCGGCAGATGCTTTTGGCGAGTTTGGTGCTACTGGTGGCAATTTATTTGCGGACGAGGTTAACTGGGAGCGTGACTGGCTTGATCAGGCTCGTAGCTACTATGCAAACATTGTTGGTAAGTATGGCATGCAAGTAAATAACTTGCTTAAGAAGTCGGCCGCGTTGCCTATCAATCGCATTTGTCCTTTGCACGGTCATATTTGGCGTAAGGATTTGGACGTTATTCGCTCTAAGTATGCTCAGTGGGCTTCTTTTGAGCCTGAAGAGAAGAGCGTCGTAATTTATTATGGCACCATCTATGGTGGTACGGGTCAGGCGGCGGATATTTTAGCTGGAATGTTGGCGGAGCGTGGTGTGCGCGATGTTCGCGTATACAACACGGCAACAGCAGACCTTGCTACGATGGTCTCTGAAGCGTTTAGGGCTTCTCATTTGGTGTTTGCTTCTTCCACCCAAAACATGGAGATTTTTGACGCCATGCGCTCACTTGTACTTGATTTGCGTGCTCATGCCTTGCAAAAGCGTCATGTAGCACTTATCGAGAATGGCTCGTGGGCTCCAAACGCTGGTAAGTTAATGCGTGAGCAGTTTGATGCCATGAAAAATATCACTCTGGTAGAACCTTATGTTTCCATCCGTTCGCGCTTGAATGATGAAACTTTGGAGCAGCTCAGTGCTTTAGCGGAGGCACTTGCAGCCTCTTTGGCAGCTTAGTAGGGTGTTTATCTGTGGTGCTATAGATGGGGAAAAGTTTTTAAAATTTCTTTTTGTTTTTGCTTGCATACCAAGGGGAATTACCGTATATTAGTAACTCGTTCGCGGGCTTAGCGCAGTTGGTAGCGCGCAACCTTGCCAAGGTTGAGGTCGCGGGTTCGAACCCCGTAGCCCGCTCCATGTGAGCACAGGGCCGGATATCAATTCGGCCTTTTTCATAGGGCGGCATGGCCAAGTGGTAAGGCACGGGACTGCAAATCCCTGACCCCCCGTTCGAATCGGGGTGCCGCCTCCATAGTATTTTAACTGGGGTTTCTTTAGAAAAAGATGCCCCAGTTTTTATGTAAAATAACGATGCTATTACGCACAGTTACGCAAGCTCTTTGTATATGAGTGCCCCCATAGCCTGCGAGGCAGGGGTAACGGTGCCTTCTCCTGGCACTAAATAATGTTTGTATCCTACACTTGAAAGCTCAGAGTGCCCGTGTATAGCGGCATTTACAGTGTTAGCTATTCCTGCATGCTGTAGGAGTGTTTCATGGGTTGCTTTAAGGGTTGTTATGCAACGTTTAGCCTTTGCATATGTCATGTGATTAATCCACGTTTGTATTTGGACGTGTGGAATGTCTCCAAGCTCATAATCACCAAATCGCAGCGCAATATCTTTTCTAAAGCAGCTTTTATATCTGATGATGGTTGCCTTGGTTAAATATGCCATACGATAGGGGATAAACACCTCATAGAAGTACCAAGATAGCATGACTTTTGAGCCTATGGCTTCATTGCACCCCATCTCAAGCGCAAATTGCGCAATGGTCATATCTGTTTACGCTCTGTTGGACATACTTTTGAGAGTTCTCTAGGCTTACCATCAGCACGGTAGCCTTTACGAACGCGCATAAGTCATTGCCCATCGTTGAGCTGTCGTTTGCTGCCGAGTTTAGATTTAGTCTTTATGGCCATATTTCCTCACGCTTCAATAAGGTAGGCTATAAAACCTACTTTTTGACGTTGGTATTTTGAGGTGCGGTTCAGTACAGAGGCGCTTTTTATTTAGTTTTAAAGCTTTACATTTTATTCTGCAGTTTTGTCAACTAACTTGGCATTATCAAAGAAAATGGTTGGGTCAAGTGGAGGAACAATAATTTTGAAATTTGTTGGTGATTCTGCAAGTAGAGTAGATACTTTCTCGCGCATAGCTCCAGTTGCAATTGTAAAGGCGTGAGCTTGCATAGCTTCCTGTATTTCGGGGGTTTTATCGGTATCTGCAGCACTTATAGCTACACGCATTTGAATTGAAATATCTACCAGAGGAATAGTTTCTTCATTTATCTTGTCGGTAAGACTTAGAAACATTTCGTAAGTATTAGAAAGTGCAACAGTTGTTACGCTACCTTTAACTTCTTGCTGTAAATCATCTCTTGTTCGTTGGATACGCATAGAGGTATATACACCATTTGTGTATGACTCTTTATGCAAATCAAAAGTTATTCCCAAAAGAGAAAGCTCGTCAACAAATAAATTATTCGCATTTAAGTTCATAGCTAACCCTCTTTAATGTCGCTTAAAAACACTTTGCTATTCTGCTTAGACTTTTTCGTATACTGCACAAAATCAAATACCTTGCATTTTTGAGCCCTGTTTTTAACCCTAGAAATTTTAAACTGCTCTTCTTTCGCTTCTGGGATATTGATTAAATGTATCAATAGACTTGCAACAGGAATTGATGGGATAACTGCTTCTGTTTCCCATCTACTCACTGTTGGCGTTGCGACACCAATATACTGTTCAAACTCTTTCTGACTAAGGCCAAGAGACTTACGGAAACTTTTTATTTCCTCTCCCGAGGGGATATGATGAGCCTTCCGATACTGTTTAGCCATTTCTTTAGCTTGCTTATCTGCCATAGCGAGTGACATTACAACTTCGTCGCAATCATCGCATACGTAATATTCAAGACCAGAGACAACAAACTCTTCGCCTCTGAACGTTTCTTTTAATGGCTTTGCACTCAGACGCACATTGCTTGAGCCACATTCACTGCACAACATTTCGTTGCTCCTTTTAATACATAGAACCATCTGGTTTAAAAGACCAAAGCTCTACGTGTTCATTTCCATCGTCTGCAATAAAGAACTTTACATACCATTCTTCGTTGTTGTACCAAACGCCTTTGTATATATCTGCAAAAATACCGGGTCGTTTTTCAAGCTCATCGGATTTATAAAAATCTTCTGGGCACATCACATTAAATACACCGGATATAAGCTGCTGGACGTTAGTGTATCCATGATTTGTTAGAGATGCTCTTGCCCTTGATGTTAGAAAAGCCTTCTTATCAGCTATAAGCTGTTTGGCATATTCCAAATCATATGTAGGCCCATATTTTCTCCTTTTCATTTCAGTCCCTTGCAGCAAAGTTTAGCATGATGCTAAATATTTTGTAATAATGCATTTTGATACCACACATTTTTATACTTTGCCCTGCCTCTCACACTCTTCTTGTGTTGCTTGGTACCACACAACAATGCCTACAAGCTTTACTTGGTCACTTTCTGTAACTCTCTACATCAACATCTTTGTCCACGTTGCTATAAGTAAAGAACATTTGGCGCAAGGTCACCATCAAAAAGTCTGTCGTATACAATAAAGCATTTTCGCTGCATTCAATAAATAAGACGTGCTTTCCAACCGTGTTATCCTGTATGAATGATAATATGTGGCCTGCCTCGCAAAGGTACGAAGCAGGCCCTTGTTGCCGAGATGCTATAAGACTTGGCTTGAGTTGAGTAACCTAGCTTAGCCAAATCAACTCTTTAGAGGCAGCGGAACTCCATCTCGCTGGGATAGGTCATAGAGTTGTAATGACCCGTGGGTGTGCCAGTAATCGTGTCAATAGCTTTCTTAATCAAAGTACAGATACCGAGAAGAACAGCGAGAGAGACGACCTCACATACGGCGAGTGCTGCAATCATGAGAGGCAGAGGCAAAAAGGAAAAAATTGGTCCCATAAATACTCCCTTCTTAACCAAAACGCAGAATACATTATTCATTACACTCTTGTTGTAACATGTTCGAAACAATTGTGCAAGACATTTTTTGGTAGACGTATTTGCAGGTAATCAACGTAAATGATTCAGATATTAAGAAAATCCTCAACCGATTTTGTTCGATTGAGGATATATGAGTATGCAATAAAAGCTCGATTATCGTATACATTTGTGGATACTACAAAACATACTTGTTCGCTCGAGGATTATCGGGTTTTAAAAGAGACTCCTCAGAATGATTGCGCTGCTGCCTCGTTGGGTTTCTCGATACAAGCTTAGGAGGGATTGATGCAAACGCGCTCAACAGCCTCTTCTGGATTATCGGTAAACGTAATGAGTGAGGTGTCAAATTCAGAGATGGTACCCTCGGCAAGCATGGAAGTTTTAATCCAGTCAAAAAGACCAGACCAGTAGTGTGTACCAAACATCACTATGGGCATAGAAGGTGTTTTATGTGTTTGCACAAGGGTAAGCAGCTCAAAAGTTTCATCCAACGTGCCAAAACCACCTGGGCAAATAATAGCACCTGCGGAATACTTCATAAACATGGTTTTACGTACAAAGAAGTAGCGGAAGCTCATGCCAACATTAACCCAGTCGTTCATGCCCTGCTCATGAGGGAGCTCAATACCAAGGCCTACGGACACGCCACCAGCTTCTGCGGCGCCGCGATTAGCCGCTTCCATAATGCCAGGGCCGCCTCCTGTAATGAGTGAATATCCCTTTTGTGCAATCAGCTCACCCATAGTTTGTGCCGCTTGGTAGTAGGGGCTTTCTGGAGCGGTGCGAGCAGAGCCAAATACAGAGATTGCAGGGCCAAGCTCTGCTAAAGCGCCAAAGCCATCTACAAACTCAGCTTGGATACGTAAAACGCGCCAAGGATCACCATGAATCCAGTCTGCATTATAGTCTGGCGATAAAAGATGTTGCGTTGAAGTGCTTTGTGGAATCATTTTTCCACGTAGCATTACCGGTCCACGTTGGTAGCTTGGACCAAGAGGACTTGTCGTATCGTTAGGGGTCATAGAGCTGTCTCCTCGTTTTGTTGAGCAAGCGCTGTTGTTAACCAACATAAGGCTGGTTGCGGTCACTTGCGGGACTAGCTAATTTTAGTCGCAAACTCGTAGTACGTTATGGCACGTAAGTCTTCCGAGAGAGCATGCGTAGCATCATCTTTTTGCGTGAGGCTATGCCAGGTGTTTGCATCATCTAACAGGCCAAAGGCGTTGATGGCGGGAATCTGAGTGCGTATGGCCAATTGGGCTTTTTGATAGTCGGTAAGAGGCGCGCCAATGGCATACAGTGTTTGCGCAGCTAGATAATTAGGACTGCTGTATCCGTCTTGCGTAGTTTGTGCTGCACCAGCTACCTTGTAGTTTGCCCACAGTATATACGAGGTGTGATAGAGGCGCTGATTGTGAATAAGATCAGACTCGCCGCTAAACCAAGCGTCATTGTAGGTAGGTGTAAAGTTTGGTTGATGGTCACCAAAATAAACTAAGACAGTAGGTTCTTTGAGCTGCTTGAGCTGGTCCACTAAATCCTTAAGGTCTTCATCGGAAGCTTTAATGCAACTCAGATATTCATTCAGAATACCGTCTTGCTCGGGCGAAGATAGATCAGAAGGATGTATATTGGTTAGACGCTCTGCGGGAATATTGTTCTTGTTGTAGTCCGAGTGATTTTGCATGGTTACATTAAAGACAAACTGAGGATTGTCCGAGCTTTTGATGATGTCAAGGCATTTATCAAACGTAGCTTTATCCGTAACTCCGTTGTGAAATATGGGCGCGTTGGGGAAGTCATCAATGCTGTAGAAGCGGTCAAACTTCATGTCTGCGTAGGTTTTATCGCGATTCCAATTAGTTGCTAGGTTGGGATGCATCGAAGAGGTGCCGTATCCCTGTTTTTTGAGAAGAGCCGGCAAAGACTCAAATTGAGGAAAGCTGTAAATGGAGTACGGATATTTGCCTAAGCCAAGGTAGGCCATGCTGTTGCCCGTTAAGAATTCAAATTCAGAATTAGCAGTTCCACCGCCTAAAACAGAAACAGCAAGCTTGCCTTTTGCAAGAGTATCCGTCAGGCCGTTGTTAAAGAACTCGGGTCCCGTATAGTTGTCATGTAAATTATCAAAGACGGAAAGGTCTGCGAACGTTTCGTCCATAACTACTAAAATGTTTGGTTTTTGCGCGTTGTACTGAGCTACAGCAGCTTGGCGACCCTCATTCTTTTCAAGGGTATCGTTGTAGTATGCCACGTATTTCTCGAGCAGCTCTTGAGCGGTTTTATCGCTATAGCCAGCAGGTTTGCGGATGATTAAGTCTTGCACACCTGCGGTAAATGTGAGTACCGCACCATGTTGACGAAATACATAGAGGGGCCAAAAATAGTTGATTACGGCACCCATCTGGGTGTAGTTAGGAAAGACAAGCGCACTTATTAAGAGCAGCGTGCTCATAAAGCCAAGCAAGAGCGTGCTGCCCATAGATTTGCGCAGCACCTGTTTGGTAACTTCAAGCTGTGCTTGTAGTTGAAGTTCACGGCGTACGGCACCAAGATAAGCAATAACAAGTATGCCAAAGCAAAAAGCCATAACGCCTACTAAAGCTGTATCTGTCCAAGCGTAGGAATAGTTGCCAGAGACAGCAGCAGCGGTACCAAGGGCAAAGAGATCCGCAGGCATAATGGCAGTGTTTTTAAATTGCCAGAGGTAGTATTGTGCAATACCCCAAAAAAAGAAAAAACCCTGCAGCACCAGATTAGCAATGGCATTACGGTGACTTATAAAATAAACGCTTGTTATAGCGAGGAGCATAAGTCCCAAATCCATAAACAAAAAGGGTGGCTCAACCATTACCAACCCTGGATTGTAGGGTGCTTCTAGGGCATAGAATGCCGAGAAAAGCAACAAGAGTACGGCAACTACGTCTACGAGCACGATTTGTGCACGATACGGCAGTGTACGCAAGGCTTGCGCTAAGCGTGCACTGTAATCTGCGCGCTTACTTGCAATGAAGGTAAAGCCAAAGAGCACTGCTGCGCTTATAAGTGTCATCCAAATTGAGGTCCAGCCTAAGCCAAAAAAGACGGCACATCCTGCACAACCACATACAAAACTACACGCGTTGGTATCAAGTATTTGAAGGGGAAGAGGAAGTGGTTTATTGGCACGTTTGTACATGGTTACCATGACGGTAAAAACAAACAGCAGTGCAATAAAACCAATGGGAATAAGTGGCAAGGTGCCAGCAGCTAACATTTGCATAACATTCATGAAGGAGTCTCAAATCAGTCATATAACAGTCTTATAGTTTTTCTAAAACATTCTATTACTATGTGTTTGTCTTGACCAACTTTTTACAACATGAGCAAAACGCATCAACGACCGCTTATCTTTCTTTATACAGTTTGAGTTTGCATAGATTAAAAACTACGTATACTGAAAAGTAGTTGATACCTAGATATAAAGGAGCATTTGTGTCTGAAGAGAATAATCAACCTGTTGTAGCTGCGCAGCAAACAGCGGCATCTTCTTATAAGAGATTACTATCTTATTCTGTACTCAATATTTTGTCATGCTTTGCCGTGGTAATGCTGCATGTCACACTTGTTTATTTCTCGCCCGTCCGCGATCAAGTGTGGTACGTATCCTTATTTTGGCAGGTAATGGGTAAGTTTTCCGTACCTGTATTCTTTATGCTGAGCGGAGCTAATCTGCTGGGGTATCGCAAAAAGTATTCAACGGAGCAGTTTTTAAGCAAGCGCGTTAAGCGAGTTGTGGCACCACTGATTATCTCAAGTTTTGTTTTGTATCTTATCTATGGCTTGTTTCCAACCCATTTTTATGGAGCTCAAACAATAGCTGATACCTTTGGTGTTCAGGATTTTATCCGTCGTTTTTGTACCAATCAGATTTGCGACGTATATTGGTTCTTATATTCGTTGGTATATCTGTACGTTTTAACACCCTTACTTTCGTATCTTACGCAGGACGAGAAACTCCTTAAGCTCTTTCTTCTTGTTTCTTGTGCATTGGGATTTGTGTTACCCACCATTAATTGGTTCCATGATTTTACAGGTATCACACAGCTGTTTGCCTGGCCTCTCTTCACAGACAACTGGCTGTTTTATTACGTGCTCGGTTACTTTGTGGCCAACTGTATGGAACCTTCCAAGAGGGGGGGGATTATCGCTGTTGTGTTACTGGGGGCATCTTTGGCAGCAATGTATTGCATGGCGCGTATTGCTAACTCTGCTACCGTCTTTTCTGCTGGCTTGTATTTCCCAGATAAACCTACCGATAATTTCTGGACGAGTCCCAACAATATCCTGACGGTTATTCAAGCAGTCACCTTGTTTTATGGGGTTCGTTGTTTGGAGCCACTGCTTCAGAAGTTGCCTGAGTATGTGCAAACTGCACTGAATCGTATTGCTGCGGTAACCTTTGGCATCTATTTGTTCCACTATCCAGCAATCAATTGGTTAGGCACCAAACTAGGAACACACCCACGAGTATCTTTGGTGCTGAGCATGCATCCTTGTATCAAAGGTCTTTTAATCTTTTGTGCAGTTGGCTTGTTGGTATGGTGTTACCAACAGGTATTCAGTCTTATGCGTAAGCTGGTTTGTGCCAAACAAAAACCTCAGGCAAGCAGCTAAGATACGTTCTTATGCTTTACTCTGAGGCTTTTGTTTAGACGGTATCGTGTCTTTGTGTTTTCTCGTGAGCTGCTACAAGCTTTTTGTTAGATTCGTTCTGCAAAGTTGTAGTAGCTCATTTTTTGTAAGGTTGTTTGTAAATCATAGCTCGGAGCATCTTTATCATCTGGGAAGTACCAGTTGCCGTCAGGGCCAAGCGTGGTGTAATGGCTAACACCAGGGAGTTTCTCGCCAAGTATGATTTGGGCTTTTTGGAAGTCGGTAAGAGGTGCGCCAATAACATCAAGCATGTGGCTTGCAAGGCTGGATGCCGCGGTAAATTGCTTGTCATTTTCTTGCGCATTGCCCGCTACGTCATAATTAGCCCAGATGACATACTGTGTCTGATATTGACGAGCTATGTGAGCAGCCTGCGATTCATCTTTAAACCACGCGTCATTATATGCTGCTGTGAATGACGGTTGATGGTCGCCAAAAAATACCAGCACAATAGGTCTGTCTAGCTGTTTGAGCTGTTCTACAAACCACTGAAGATCTTCGTCAGTGCGCTTCATAGAGCCAAGGTACTCATTGAGCTCATCGGTCAATGCGGCGTCACCAAAGTCGGGTGTGTAGCCAGGGCGGTATGAATCATCAACGAGCTGTTGAGAATAGCCTGAATGATTTGCAAGTGTTACGTCCAAAATAAACTGAGGATTTTGGTCATTGTGAAGCAATTCAAGGATTTTTTGATACGTTGCTTTATCAGAAACCCACTCGCGCCACATATCCACATCAACAAATGAATCACCCGAGATAAATGAGGTAAAGCCAAGGGTCTGATAGGCGCTTTTACGGTTCCAATTGTTTGGATTATAGGCATGAATTGCTGTAGAGGTATATCCCAGCTTATTAAAAATGTGGGGGAGAGAATCAATGTTACTAAAATCATACAGTGAATAGGCATTGCCTTCGCCAACAAAATAACAAGACTCACCTGTTAAAAATTCAAATTCAGTGTTAGAAGTGCCACCACCATAGGTGGAAACGAGCAAATCGCCAGATTGCAAAGCGTCAGACATGCCAGTAGTAATAAACTCTTCACCGGTATAACCCGAGTGCATGCCATCAAAGATGGCAAGATTGGCATATGCTTCGTTCATGACAGCAATAACCGTGGGCTTCTCTGCATTGAACTGTGCTTCTGCAGCCTTGCGTTCTTCTGAAGCACCAATAGATGTGTTGTAGGCATGGGCGTTTGAGGTGATAAGCTCTTTTGCTTCCTCACTGGTATAACCCGCTGGCTTTTTAATCTTGAGGTCTTGGCACTCAGAGATAAAGGTCAAAAGGGTGCCCTGAGACTCATATGTAATCCAGGTTGACCAATAGGTGGTAGTTACTCCTAAATCTCGGTATACAGGTACGGTTGTAATGAGTACGCAGCTCACAAGAAGAACCGCAGCTATAAGCGTATTTTTCCAAGCAGGGTGCAGTGGTAAGAAGTGAAAACGCGAAGCGTTTGCCTTGCTATGCATTGGAGCTGCTGGGGCATGGGGTTTCTTGGCAACAGCTGTGTTAGTTGCGGTATCTGCTAGCGGTACCGTGGACGTTGCTGGTAGTGGATACAACAGTGAAGCGAGTGCACAAGCCCATACCATATAGACAGCAGACCAGAGCACTTCTTCAGTAATGTAGTATACAAATCCATTTGCTACAGAAGCGGCCGTTTCCAAAGCGAGAAAATCAGCTGGGATGACAACAGTGGATTTAAAACGCAAAAGGAAATAACAGCCAAGACCAAATCCAAAGAACGTAAAGCTTAATAAGGGCATGAGGCTGCCATGACGCTGTGCAATAAAATAGAGCGTGGTAAGAAAAAGTACGGTAAGCGCAATACCAGCAAAAGCAAAGGGCAGCTGCACGGTCTCAAAGATTTTTGGATTTTGGGCGTACTCCAAAGAAAGGCAAGATAGAGAGGCTATGCCTATGATGAGTACGACAGTTCGTATAGCTACCGCTACAGATATAAGCGTTTGTCTTGTTTGAGTGGCACGAAGCGCCAAATCTTGAATGAGACGTCGCGCCGCCTCACGCAAGGAAGCACGGAATACCACAAGTAGTCCTGCCGAGAATATGGCAAGACAACTCAGCTTGAGTGTCTCCTCACTTGCTGAGGTGAGTTTAAGAACAAGCATGACAGCTATCCCGGCATATGTTCCTATAATGGGCACAAGCCACATGAAGGTCCCCAGATAAGGACGCTTACCTGTCTTTTTGCGTTGCCAACACATAAGCCCTGCAAGTAACAAAAGTGTGAGCGCAAGCACAAAGGGAAGTATTGACCACCGAGCTCGAAGCATGACCACGTCTGCCATTTTCAACTCCAAGTAAAAATAACCTTAAAATTCAAGCTGTTTCAGTATAACTATTTTGACTTTGCATCGTAAGCCTTAAAACGTGTATGCCATGAAGGCTCGTGCGACATATCTACCAAGGTGGTGTCAAGGTATTTGTAGCGTTTCTTGCGCTATTCTAGATGCGCAACTGGTTGGTACTGCTCGCGTGTATAAGGGCGCTTGGGTGCCACGCGCTCGTTTGAGGAGGACTTTGTGCTTCGTATTAATCATGCGGTATTACACGGTTTTGAGTTGGAAATAGGTGAGTGTGACATTTCACAGTGTGAGATAGATCTTGGGGTCAAACAGACAAAGTCTTATGTAACGCGTAGTGTACGCCGCATTTTGTCAAACGCAGAGTCAAAGCATGGGCAGTTTGCAGCAGGTTCCACTTTTAAAGATGAATTGATGCGGTATTTTGCTGGACAACGCAGCTTCTTGGATGTATCTGCGGATATTGCTCTGAGCTTGTATGACGCTTTACGTAAGAGTGAAGATTTAGATTCATGCGATTTGCTGGTAGTTGATTTTATCGACACGGGGGATATGAAGACGAATGGCCAGCCCGTGAAGGCGACAAATGCATCTGATGTGCATGAGGCAACGGATACCTACGACAGTGAGGGTACGCGTGGCTTTGCGTTGTTATTGCTTCCGCGCAAGCAAGCCTTTGTACATGACGTGCGCAGTAGGGATGGCCAGGCATATAACGATATTGTGCGTCACGATTCCACCTTACCTAATCCTTCGCAGAAGATTGACACATATGTGGTAATAAAGAGCACTACCTTGGACATTGATTTTCATGATGTCGAGCGTATTGTCATGGGCAAAAAGGCCTATATCATTCCAGAGCTTTTGCTGAAGTGTTCTTCTGTGGCTTCTAGTAAAGAGGTTGTAGATACCGTCACTAAGTTGGTGGAGGATGTGGCGCAGGAGTATGGTTTGGAGCCTGCCGTTGCTGCAGCAAAAGCAAAATCGTATGTTATTGATCGTGCGCGTGCTGCGTGTGATGTCACGCCTGCAGAGGTAGGTAAGGCTGTTTTTGCGGAATCGAGTCCTGATGCTGCAGAACAGTATGAGCGTGAGGCAACGAGTGAGTCTCTTCCAGAGCGCGTAAGCGTAGCAAAATCAACTGCTCAACGACTTGCAAAAAATCATCGTATTCGTACGGATACAGGGATTGAGATTACCTTTCCCTCTGAATATGCAAGCTCGCCAGAGTATATTTCCTTTGAACGCGCAAATGACGGAAAGATATTCATTGAGATTAAAAATATCGGAAGTATCGAGAATCGCTAAGAATGTATCGAGAACCGTTAAAATCGTCCATTGGGCGAATAGTGCTTATGAATGTTTACAATGTGAGTAAAACTAGTGTGCGGTAGTTAGTCTCACTGGAACTGTGTGCACTCATGGTGG
Source organism: Atopobium sp. (assembly GCF_034113385.1). Classification (NCBI taxonomy): domain Bacteria; kingdom Bacillati; phylum Actinomycetota; class Coriobacteriia; order Coriobacteriales; family Atopobiaceae; genus Atopobium; species Atopobium sp. The sequence goes on from NZ_JAXEXL010000001.1 coordinate 34,458, forward strand.
GTGTACACAAAAGAGAAAGAAGTTCTTATGATTAACCTTACTCGTCGTAACTTCTTGGGTGCTAGTGCGGTAGTTGCTGGCCTGGGTATGGCTGCCTGCAGCAAGGGTGGCGATAATAACGCCAAGCCTGCCAATACTGCAGACACGAATACGGTAGAGGCTGTTGGCGCTCCAGAGGAGCTTGTAAAAGCTGCTCAAAAAGAGGGCACACTCATCGTTTATGGTTCCTGCGAAGAGGAGCATATGACGGCAGTGTGCGACAATTTCAAGAAGTTGTATGGCATTGACGTACAGGCTCAGCGTCTGTCTACTGGTGAGGTTGCAGCAAAGGTTGAAGAGGAGAACGGTCGTCCCTCTGCAGATGTATGGTTTGGTGGTACCACCGATCCTTACAATGTCGTGTCTTCTAAGGGCTTGCTTGAGCAGTATGAGCCTAAAAATGCTTCTCATCTTATCTCTGATAAGTTCAAGTCTACCAATAAGGATTGGTACGGCATTTACAAGGGCATCTTGGGCATTATGTACGATAAGGAAGAGCTTGAGCGCAAAAAGATTGATGCTCCTAAAGACTTTGCTGATCTTACTGACCCCAAGTATAAAGGCCTTATTTGGTCATCCAACTACAATACCGCTGGTACTGCAAAGCTTATTGTTAATACCATTATTCAGAAATATGGTCACGATAAGGGCATTGAGTATTTAGTAAATCTTGATAAGAACATTGCCCAATATACCAAGAGTGGTTCTGGCCCCTCTAAGGCTATTGGTACTGGTGAGTGCACCATTGGCCTTGGCTTTTTGCATGATGGCATTTATCAGATTGTGGATCAGGAGCATGACAATATTGGCTTGCAAATCCCCACTTCTGGCGCTTCTTATGAGGTTGGTGCTACCGCTATCTTTAAGGGCGCAACCCATCCTAATGCAGCCAAGCTTTGGATTGAGTATGCGTTGTCTCCCGCCTGTGTAAATCGTGCTCAAGAAAACGGTGCCTATCAGTTCTTGGTAATTGATAATGCTCAGCAGCCTAAGATTGCAGAGAAGTATGGTTTGGATCCAAACAACGTAATGGATTACGATTTTGAGGATGCAAAGCAGCATACCGAGCAATATGTAAAGGATGTCATGGAAGCTCTGGGCGGTGGCGATAATCGCTTTAAGACGGAATAGCGCCTACACAACTTTTATGGCAATAACGCCGCTTAAGTTTGCTACTCTAAAGACCGGGTAGGCGGAAGTCCGTCTACCCGGTTTGACTTGCAAATATGAATGCATGAAGTTAGGAATGAGCATGGCAAAGACCCAAAGCGCTCGGCTTGAGCGAAAGAAGCTGTTGGGCGACCCGATTTTGATGACAACCATTATCGTGTTGATTGCGTTTCTTACCCTTTTTATTTTGTATCCTCTTGCCATCCTTATGGTGGATTCCGTTGTTTCAGAACAAGGAATTACCTTTGAGGTATTCGAACGCATTTTAGCGTTACCTTCGTTTACCAAGGCAATCTCTAATACCTTGACTGTTGGTTTTGCAGTTGGTATTTTGTCGGCGCTTATCGGTCTGTTATTTGCATATGTAGAGGTATACGTTAAGCTGCGCACGCGTTTTATGGATATCCTCTTTCGCGTGGTATCGATGCTTCCTGTTGTATCGCCTCCCTTTGTTTTGTCCCTTTCTATGATTATGATGTTTGGTAAAAAAGGACTTATTACCCGTAGTTTGTTAGGTATGTATGACAACAATATTTATGGGTTTTGGGGCATCTTTATTGTTCAGACCATGACATTCTTTCCTGTGTGCTACATGATGCTCAAGGGCTTGCTTAAGAACATTGACCCTTCTTTGGAAGAAGCAGCGCGTGATATGGGAGCAAGCCGCTGGAAAGTATTTACAAGCGTTACACTTCCTTTAATCTTGCCTGGCTTGGGTAATGCATTCTTAGTTTCTTTTATTGAGTCTATTGCAGACTTTGCCAACCCTATGATTATTGGTGGCTCATACGACACCTTAGCAACGTCAATTTATTTGCAAATTACTGGTGCCTATGACAAGCAAGGTGCCGCTGCTATGGCAGTTGTTTTGCTTGCAATTACGCTGCTTATGTTTGTGGTTCAAAAGTATGTGTTGGAGGCAAAAAGTACTTCCACGCTTTCTGGTAAAGCAACGCGCGCTCGTATGCTTATTACCGATAATTCCGTGCGTATTCCACTTTCTGTTTTGTGCGGTGGCGTGGCAATCTTTGTTATTGCCATGTATATGATGGTTCCTTATGGCTCGTTTGTGCGTTCATGGGGTTCTAACTATGAGCTTACAGCTAAATGGTTTACTCAGGTATTTACCAAGTATCACGGCCTGCAAGCCTTCCGTGACTCCTTTATGCTGTCGCTTATAGCTGCGCCTATTACCGCACTTCTCTCCATGATTATTTCCTATCTTGTTGTTAAACGACGCTTTAGGTTCCGTGGTTTTATCGAAGCGGTTTCTATGTTGGCAATGGCAGTACCTGGTACCGTTTTAGGCGTTGGCTATATTCGTGGTTTCTCAAGTGGTATTATGCACACAGGTTTTATGCAGGGTCTTTATGGTACAGCTTTGATTTTGATTATTGTATTTGTTGTGCGCTCACTTCCAACTGGTACACGCTCTGGTATTTCTGCATTGCGGCAGATTGATAAGTCCATTGAGGAATCTGCTTACGATATGGGTGCAGATAGTTTTACGGTATTTATGACGGTAACCCTGCCGCTTATTAAAGATTCGTTTTTATCTGGTTTGGTTACGGCATTCGTTCGTTCAATTACCGCAATTTCCGCAGTTATTTTGCTGGTCACGCCACAGTTCTTGCTCATTACTGTTCAGATTAACGAGTTTGCAGGCAAGGGTTCCTATGGTATGGCATGCGCATTCGCAACTATTCTTATTGTAATCACGTACGGTTCGGTCTTGTTAATGAACTGGGTCATGAAGCACTTCGGAACCAGTCAAGCACTCAAGGAGGAGTAACTCATGACTAAGCAAAAAAAGGGCGTTCGTCTTGAGCACGTTTCTAAGATTTATCAAGATCCCAAGACAGGCAAGGACTTTTACGCAGTTCATGATGCCAACATTACCATTGAGCCTGGCGAGTTTGTAACCTTGCTTGGTCCTTCTGGCTGCGGCAAGACCACTATCTTGCGTATGATTGCAGGTTTTGAGTCTCCTGATGAGGGCAAGATTTTCTTGGGTGATGAGCAGATTGATGAGCTTACACCTAATAAGCGAGATACTGCTATGGTATTCCAGAGTTATGCGCTACTTCCTCATTACAACATTTTTGATAATGTTGCATATGGTCTTAAGCTGCGCAAAATGGATAAAGCCATTATTCGCGAGAAGGTGCTTAACATCCTTAAGCTCGTTGGTCTTGAGGGCATGGAAGACCGTATGACCAATCAGCTTTCTGGTGGTCAGCAGCAGCGTGTTGCACTAGCTCGTGCTTTGGTTATTGAGCCGAGCGTACTTCTCTTTGATGAGCCTTTATCCAATCTTGATGCCAAGCTACGTGTAGACATGCGTAATGAAATTCGTCGCATACAGCAAGAAGCTGGCATTACTGCTATTTATGTAACGCATGACCAGTCTGAGGCTATGGCGCTGTCTGATAACATCATTGTTATGAAGAAGGGTCTTGTCGATCAGATTGGTGACCCGCAAACCGTGTACTACCACCCCATAGATGAGTTTGTTGCAGACTTTATTGGTGAGTCCAACTTCCTTCATGCTACCGTTACCGAGAAGCTCAATGAAGAAAGTGCGCTTTGTACGTTTGAGGGCCATGAGCTTGAGGTAGGAGGCTCTAAGCATCTTGAGAAGGGCAGTGAATGCTGCATCGTTTTGCGTCCTGAGTCTGCTACGCTTGCAGACACAGGCGTGCTACCCTGCAAGGTCGTGCTATCTCGCTTTATGGGCCACTACCAAAATTATCAGGTTATGGTGGGCAACTCCCTTATTAAGATTACGGACTTTAACCCCCGCACGCATAAGATTTATGCCGTGGGTGATGAGGCCTATGTAAACTTCACGAAGAGCGAGGTCCATGTTTTGTAAGTAATTGTTAGATATATACATTCACCGAAAACCTTATATGCATCGGCTTGGGTTCAGTATATTGATTTGTATATCTAGTTTATAAAGAGGGGAGCGTTATGGAGCTGTTTGAGTTTGCATTTTGTCCAAGATTCGACAGTAAAATTTTATTTCTTTCTGAACTATGTCCAGAAAAATGGAATTTTAGTAATCAATCAACAAATTCGATACTCAAAAGTTACATAAAGCATACCTTTTTAAAATTATTTGAAGAAGGGAATATATTCCAGTCAGAAGACCATGCACTCTTCAATACTGGATTATATACAGAGTACTACGAAGCAATCTATGCCTATTTTACAAGGAATGAGATTCCTAATCGTCAAAAGTGGTTTCTTAATGGCTTTTATACGGGGTATCAATTGACGTCTATGGGAATATCATATCTTCCTAAAAGAGCAAATTATTTCGAAAACCCAGCTGATTTAGTTTTTGATACAAACTGTGAAATTTGCCCCCAGTACGCACACATATTTGGAGATATAGAGAACCGGAATCGCATTCCTGAGTCAGTACGCGAAGGAATGAATAGAGAGATGCTCTTTGATGGTGCTATAAAACATGCAAAGCATATGATAGATGCAAACTATAAGACAGCCGTGCCTCAATACTATAGGGGGCGTATTCAGCTTCTTATTCCCATATGTTTAATTAATCCGAATGTTCCTGATTTGGCGCTAGTTGTTAGTAAAAGTGAGACAGGAAACCAGTATTTAGGTCATACGTGTTTAACATTAGATATGGCGTACAATAACGCGCGCTTAATTGCACGACCAGATAGTGCATGGCTTAAAATATAGAAATAAGCATTGAGTCTTCTTGACTTCCATGAATGTTTATGTAGTATATTTATATACTATTTTTACTATCTTTTTGTTTTGTACTACTATTTGTTTTGTATTGATTGTTTTTTTGATTATGACAAAGGAACCACATCTTTTGATGTGGTTCCTTTGTCGTTTAAAGTGACATCAAAAAAGCAGTTGTTGAAACAGGGAGTTCTATGTCTGCTTTGCCTCTTCGATTACTTTCACCAGCGGGTGGTCCTGAGCAGTTACAAATGGCTTTGCACTTTGGTGCCCATGAAGTCTTTTTAGCTGGCAAGCAATGGGGTATGCGTGCACGCAGTAAAAACTTTGATAAAGCGCAGTTGGAGGAAGCTGTGCAGCTTGCTCATGGCAAAGGTGTAAGCGTTCACCTTACGCTTAACACCATTATGCGCGATGAAGATACTGATGAGTTGCCCGAGTATCTAGACTTTATCAATCAGATTGGTGTTGATGCAGCTATTGTGGCTGACTTGGGTGGCATGGCATTGGTACAAACATATGCCCCCAATGTAGAGTTACATGTTTCTACACAGGCGTCCGTCATGAATGCCTTAGCTGCCGAGCAGTATTTGCGCTTGGGTGCAAAACGTCTTGTTCTTGCTAGAGAAATGACGTTAAAAGAAATCTCTGAGCTCCACCGTCGTGTAAGTTCCGAGCTTGAGCTTGAGGTCTTTGCACATGGCTCCATGTGCATGGCAGTGTCGGGTCGATGCTTTTTGTCCAGTGAGTTGGTGGGTCGCGAGCGTGGTGCTAACGTAGGCGCCTGCACGCAGCCTTGCCGTTGGGGATGGACGCTTGTAGAGGAGTCTAAACCAGATACACGTCGCATGGATATAGAGCAGGATGATAAGTGGAGTTATATTTTATCCTCCAATGACCTGCGGATGCTTGAACATTTAGATGATATTGCTGCTGCTGGTGTTACTGCTATTAAAATTGAAGGCCGAGCAAAGGGTGCTTACTATACCGCCTGTGTTACTAATGCGTATCGGCATGTTTTGGATGGTGACCCAGCCAAACAGTGGATGAGCGAGCTTGAGGCTGTAAGTCATCGTCCGTACTCTACGGGTTTCTTTTATGGCAATCCTACGCAAAATCCTGGCCACGTGGACTATGTACGTGATCGTCTGATGGTTGCTACTGTTATTTCTTGTGCCGAGAAACCCAATGAGCAGGGTATGTATGAGGTCCAGGTGCACTGTCGTAACAAGGCTACCGCATCCGATCAGCTGCAGGTTTTGTCGGCAAACTATCCCATTCGCGAGTGCGTTCTTGGTATGGTTAAGCAGTGGAATGGTTATGATGCCTACACGCCAACCGATATAATGTCGCGTGCTATGGGTACGTACAAAATCCAGCTACCCTTTGCAGTTGATCCATTAGATATTTTATGTCTTAAACAGCAGAGTTAGCTTTGTGTTAACCGCGTAATGTTTACATATGAGGAACCTGATATGACCCAATCGTTGCTCGCAAAACAAGCATATGAACTCATACAAGCGGATAGCTCATGGTTGCCTGCGCTTTCTAATGTGGCGGCGTTGCTGTGGGAATCTATGGACGATGTGAGTTGGGTAGGCTTTTACTTAAAGCAAAGTGGCATTAGTACCAACATGCCATCAAGCCCTGCACCAGAGCTTGTGCTCGGACCTTTTCAAGGCAAAATTGCTTGCACACGCATTGCGTGGGGCAAAGGTGTGTGTGGTACGTCTGCTGCAACTAATACAACACAACTTGTACCAGATGTACATGCATTTCCAGGTCATATTGCTTGTGATTCTGCTTCAAACTCCGAGGTAGTTATACCTTTACACACCGCTTCTGGTAGCGTGATTGCCGTTTTGGATATTGATTCTACAAGTTTGGCGCGCTTCTCGGTACAAGATGCTGCCATGCTGGAAGACGTAGTGGCAACTATCGAGAAACTCATTGATTGGACCGCGTTTGAGCCACAGATGAGCTAGGCAATTTCCCAGCTGCACTGCTCCATATCTACACGGCCATCATCTAAGAATAAGATACCTTCTTTTTCTAGCAGCATACGTTGGGCGTCGGGGCCGCCAAAGGCAAAACCTGGTGCTAGTGAGCCATCTTTAAAGACCACACGATGACAGGGAATAATGCCAGGTTGAGGGTTGCTATGTAGGGCAAAGCCTACAAAGCGTGCGTTGCGTGGCTTGCCAACCATGCGGGCAACTTGTCCATAACTTGCAACTCTACCTGCAGGTATTTGCTTAACTATGTCATAGACCTGCTCGTTAAAGTGACCCATACCAATCCAATCAAGCTACGAGTTTTTGCAAAACGTCCTGCGCAAAGCTCTTGTCTGACTCTGAAGATAGTATACAATATAGAACAGGTGTTTGGATAGGGGAGGCAACTATGGAAGCGCAAACTAACAAGCGGGTAGCTGTGTTTTTTGCTGAGGGCATGGAAGAGATTGAGGGTCTCACGGTTGTAGACATTCTTTATCGTGCGGGCATTCCTTGTGATATGGTTGCCATAACACCAGAACTTACTGTTGTTTCGTCTCATAACGTAACCCTTGTGTGCCATCGCAGTATCTATGATGTTGACTTTGATTTTGCTTCGTATGACATGCTTGTTTTGCCTGGAGGACTTCCTGGTACCACTCATTTAGCTGCGTGTACGCCGCTGTGCGATGCGCTTAAGGAGTTTGCAGCTTTAAAAAAGAACCTTGCTGCCATTTGCGCTGCACCCTCCATTTTGGCTGAGTTAGGTCTTCTACAAGGGCGTATTGCTACTGCTAATCCTGGCTTTCAGCAGATATTGGCACAGCAGGGTGCTCAAGTTGTAACCGCTGCTGTTGCTCATGATGGCACTATTATTACCAGCCAGGGAATGGCTACGGCGCTGGATTTTGCTTTAGAAATTGTTCGTACATACTTGGATGAAGAAGCTGTACAAAAGGTGCGTACCAGTGTAGTGGATATGCGTGCATTGTAATCTCATAGTATGTATAAGGAACATAAGGGACAACAAAACAGAACCTATTTGTGTATTGACCTTAAATCGTTTTATGCCTCAGTTGAGTGTATTGAGCGAGGTCTTGATCCGTTTACAACTAACTTGGTTGTAGCAGATCCTACGCGCACTGCTAAAACTATTTGTCTGGCTGTGTCTCCTGCTATGAAGGCTTTAGGCGTGCCAGGTCGTTGTCGCGTGTTTGAAATACCACGTCATATAAGCTATATCATGGCTCCTCCACGCATGTCTTTGTATATCAAGCGCTCTGCTGAAGTGTACGGAGTATATCTGAAGTGGATTGCTAAAGAAGACATTTTTGTTTATTCGATTGATGAGGCCTTTTTTGATATTACGGGTTACCTATCTTTATATGGCATGACCGCGCGTGAGCTGGGAGAGGCCATCCGGTTAGATGTTGCTCAAACCCTCGGTATTACTGCTACCTGTGGCATGGGTCCCAATATGTATTTGGCAAAAATTGCATTGGATATTTCTGCTAAACATAGCCCTGATTTCTTTGGTGAACTTACCGAGCAAAGCTATAGAGAAACCCTGTGGAACCATACACCACTTACAGATTTTTGGCGTATAGGTCCTGGTATTTCTCGTAGGTTGGCAGCTATGGGGATTTATACCATGGGCCAGTTAGCAGCTGCCCCAATAGAGCCTTTGTATCGGGAGTTTGGTATTGATGCAGAGATTCTTATAGACCATGCTTGGGGCATAGAGCCAACAACTATGGCAGCAATAAAAGCATATAAGCCGCGTACACAGTCCTTCTCGACAGCGCAAGTTTTTGGGCGTGATTACCGTCCAGAAGATGCGCTTATTGTATGCAAAGAGATGGCAGATCAGCTTGCATTGCAACTGGTAGAACAGCACAAACAAGCATCAGGGATTTCTGTATATATTGGCTATACTGCTCATGAAGACGAGCGTGAGCTTATTAAAAAGTCTCTTGCTTTGCATCGGCGCTTGGGGCCTGCTTCTGTAGGGAGCTACAGCTTTGGAGTGCCTACTTCTTCTTCTAAACAGCTTCGCAAAGCGGTGGAACGTCTGTTTTTAGAGAAGTGCCTTCCTACGCGTATGGTACATAGAGTGGGGCTTGCCGCTGTTAAGGTACTTGATGAAACAGCACCAGGCACGCAGTTAGATTTGCTTTCCAATACACAACAGCTATCGGAAGAATACGCTATAAGCCAAACGGTCAATGATGTGAAGAAGAGGTTTGGTAAAAACGCCTTGCTGCGTGGTATTGATTTGCTGCCGCAGGCTACTGCACGTGAACGTAATCGGCAGATTGGAGGGCATCGGAGTGGAGAAGCCTAACAAGAACAGCAAGCCATTTTTAGATGATATGCCGCGACGTGTTCCTATGCCCCTTGCTGATCGTGCAAAAATATTTCAACCGTTTGAACCGCTTAAGGGCTTTGCAGAAGCTTTACGTGAGCAGGAGCAAAAAGCTGAGCGTAATGCATTGGCTGGAGATGGTATCCATAGGGCACATAATCAAGCAATAGCGCCAGAGGATACAGCTGCTGCATATCCAATCTGGGATGAAGAGTTTGGTTGGCTTAGTTAAGCGTTCAGAAACTTTACTATGGCGTAGGGTTTCTCGTCAGTTCCATTAAGGCTTACGGTGGTACCTTCATTGCTGGTATACACCACAGGAACAATGGTGTCTCCAAGTGTAGCAAAGAAGACGTATTGTACTAACACGCGCTTAAGCTGGGATAAATCACCTGCGGCAGCTCGAGCAAATTCAATGTATTGTGCGTTGTTGACATGATGGTTAGTATCAAGGTTTTGCTCACTCACCACAAAGGATGGTTTTGTTACAGCTTTAAGCGTGGCATCAATGCGTAGCTTGCGCGAGGTCTTTGGCATGTCTAATGATTCACCAACTTGTGCCATATAAGGAGTCCATTCTTCCGCTGGAGGCACAATGGGGGTTTGCTTAGCAAAATCAAACATAAACCATAGTGAATCTGCGCGAACGTACTCAAAACCGTCGGGCGAACAGATAGTAAAGTTTCGATGTGCAAAAACACCTTGCAGGCGGGTGGGCCACGTGCTTACTACAATGTCTTGCCCATAGCGGGGCAACGTATGTATTTGAATTTGCCAACCTGCAATAAGCCATGCAAGACCTTTTTGAGCCAGATGGTCTAGCCCAATGCCTAACTCATCGGTTTGGAAAAGAGAGCAATCTTGCAGGTAGTTTACGAGCGAAACCAAAGACAACGTACCTTGCTCATCAGTTTCACTATATCTAATGCGAGAAGAAAATGAATACACGCTTAGGCCCTTTCTTATTCACTGCGCAATGCTTCCACAGGGTCTGCTGCCGCAGCAGAACGAGAAGGAATAATGCCTGCAATAACCGTTAATACAATAGAGATGAGAATCAGAATAAGTGCAGAACCGGGGGCTAGTTGCATGATATTGTGTACGCCATTGATATGTTCAACAATGGCATTTATTGGGATAGAGAGCCCTACAACTACAAAAATAGCAAACACGCCAGAGATGAGTCCTTCAATAAAGGTCTCTGCGTTAAAGACATTGGCTATGTTGCGTTTGGACGCGCCCATGGCACGTAGGATACCAATCTCCTTACGGCGTTCTAATACGGAGATATACGTAATAATGCCAATCATAATGGAGCTTACTACCAAAGAAATGCTTACAAAGGCAATGAGTACGAGGGAAATCATGTTAACAATGTTAGTTACTGAAGACATCAGTGTGCCAGTAAGGTCACTGTAGGTAATGGTGTTATCTGATTTACCTGCTGCTTCGAGCTTGGCATTGTATGAGTCAATTTCAGACATGATTTTGGATTTTGCATCAAAATCCTTAGGGAAGATTTCAATAGCGCTTGGCTTGTCCAACGTGCCATACCCAAGCTTACTCAAATTACTGTCATAGGAGTAACGATTGGCAGAAGAAAGGCTGCTAAACATAGCCATGAGTTCTTCTTGTGTCATATTAAAGTGAATAGCATTGGCAAACGCAGCGGGGTTAAAGGCAAATGCATTTTGCAACACTTGAGCACTCTTAGACATATTGCTTTGCAAGGCGTCTGCCAATCCATTGGAGACTACCGTCATCTGAGACTGTAGTGCAGAACTCATTTGTTCCATCATGCTTTGAGCTGCTTTCTGAGCAAGGTCAGACATCTGCTGTTGCAAATAAGGAATAAATTGCTTGGTAAAATACTCTTCTGCAAAAGGTTGTACGCTGGTTTTGAGTGCATCGCCTACAAGGGAAGATACTTGGCTGAGCTGTGTTTGAACAAGCTCAGATTGCAAGTAGGCATCCAAATCTGCAGAAAGGTCCGTGTTTGGTGTAAGGGACTCACCAGGGTGTTGCGCATACCACCACGGTAAAAATCCACGAGCAATTTGTTGGAGTATGTCAGTAATCTGCTTTTGTTGTGCGGGGTCAAGCGTATCTACTATATGACTGAGTTTCTCAAAATCAGGTTGAGGGGCACCTTGTATCAATTTCAAGAGCATGTCAGGCGTAATAGATTGTGTGAGTGCATTGGTGTCTAAGTTCAAAGCAGTGGGGTCAACATTCAGAGCACTGGTATCGAGCTTAGAAAGATCAAGTGTAGAGCTTAAATTGGACAAAGCAGCGGTATCAAAAGAAAAGGCAGAGGCCAGCATCTTTTGATCAACCGTAAAGAGTTTACTTAAATCAAAGTCTTGAGCTGCATTGTCTTTGAGCTGCTCAAATGTTTTGCCCGTAAAGACATCTACGTCAGGATTGGCAATTTGTTGCTTTACGATATCAGTTTGGGCGTTGTCTTCCATGAGTTTATGCGTGAGTGCGGTGGTGTAGGCAATGCCCTGAGAAAGTGAGCCAATGGACTTACCTTCTGCAGGACGAATAACACCTACAACTTTGACAGTAATGCCATTACTAATAGCCTTACGCATGTAGGCTGTATCGTGGGACATGTCAGACCAGGTATTGGTGGTAGAGTTGAATTGGTACACATCAGGCTGTTTGACCACCTTGTAGCTAAGATTGAGTGCGTCATCATACGTAAAGTCAACGTTTTTAACTGCCTCTACGGTAGCCTTCTTATCTTTTGTTAAGTTGCTCAAAAGATCACGGAAGATATCGGGGTCAAGCACGCCAATGTTGTATAGGGTGTAGTCAGATAGTTGACCATCTTTATCCAACACCAACACGGCTTCGTCATATTTAGTAGGCCACGTACCAGCAACAACAGTATATTGTGAAGCGAGCATCTCATGGTTATCAATGAGTTCTTGGAATGAGTCTGTTGTGGAATTACCAAAGCTGGAAGAAAGACCCATCATGGAAGCGCCCTGAGAGCCAGATTCCAATACCTTTCCTAGAGGTAGCGTTGAGGCATTTTCTGCAGGGAGATAAAACTGAGGAGTAACGTTATATTTGTACTGAATAGCATTGGCATTACGTTTTATGTTGCTGCTAGAAGATTCAATATATGCCTTAAATCCTGGTAGGTCATTCTTTTTGACCGTGTCAAACATGGAAGAAACATCGGAAGTAATACCAATATGGCCGTCTTTGACGTTTTTTTGCTTAGCTTCAGAATTGGTGCGCGTCATAGTGGTGAGCAATTTGGTAAAGTCCGCCGCATTTTCGCTAATGGTTAGCGGGTAGGAGGACATGGCATTTTCTTCCGTTTTGGCAATGTAGTCATTGACACCATTTGATAGGGCCAAGATTGCCGCAATGCCAATAATGCCAATTGAGCCAGCAAACGCTGTCAAAATAGTTCTGCCTTTTTTAGTCATGAGATTATTTGCCGATAAACCCAAGGCAGTCAGAAAAGACATCGAGGCTTTGCCTGATTTGTGTACTCTTCGAATAGGAGTGGCGCTTGCTGTGGCAGAATCCGTTTGTGTTGCGGCGAGTTGAGTTCCTTCAGTTGAGCTGGTATCTGCAGCTGTATCGCTTAGTTTAGAAGCGGTAAAAGGCCTAGAGTCATCAACAATTTTGCCATCCTGCAAACGGATGATGCGTGTGGCATACTGCTGAGCGAGCTCTGGGTTATGGGTGACCATGATAACAAGACGGTCATGGGCAACCTCGCGTAAGAGGTTCATAATTTGGATACCGGTCTTGCCGTCTAGAGCGCCGGTGGGCTCGTCTGCAAGAACAATATCAGGGTCATTGACGAGTGCACGTGCAATTGCTACACGCTGCATTTGGCCGCCGGACAACTGGTTAGGCTTTTTATGAGCATGGTCTTTAAGACCTACGCGTTCAAGCGCATTGCGTGCACGCTCCTTCCTTTGTGTTCCATGTTCACCAGACAGCGTAAGGGCAAGCTCCACGTTAGATAAAACAGTTTGATGGGGAATCAGGTTGTAGCTTTGAAAAACAAAACCAACATGATGGTTACGATAGGTATCCCAATCTTTACTTTTATACTGTTTGGTAGAGACGCCATTAATAACAATCTCTCCACTATCTGCATGGTCAAGACCACCCAAAATGTTAAGCAGGGTAGTCTTGCCTGAGCCAGATTGACCAAGGATTGCTACAAATTCATTATCTCTAAAGGTGGCAGAAACACCGTCAAGTGCAGTTTGTACAAATGTGCCTGTTGTATAGGCCTTGCAAATATCTTTTAGCTCAATCATGTGGTCCAGTTTCCGCGGAAGGTATCCTTGAGATAATCCTACCCCTCATGGACCAACTTAGACGAGTTTTACCGTGAATACATGTAGTTTTGTAGTTCGTACATAATGCGGTTTTTAGCTCCATTGAGGTAAAGGGCAAGGCCCAGTTCACGCTCTACACTACAGAGAACATCGATGGAGCATACAGCAAGCAAACTTGCTGCTACTAGGTTGAGGGTATGGGGGGCAACTGCGGTAAATACCTGCATAAATGCAGGTTGTATTATTTGTACACAGGCAACAGAAAAGCCGCCAAAGAGCACGGTTGCAGGTGCACAAATGTAACCCTTGTAATTAAGTGGCATGTGCGAATAATCCCACCAGCGTTTTCCAAAGCTTATAAGCAGTGCGCGTGCGGTAATAAGCTCAATGATGGTAGCAAGTGTCGCGCCAGCTACAAAAAGCAAGAATGGGTTGTCAATCCAACCCAACAGCAACACCGCTCCCATGGCTCCAGCACCATAGATGGGGCAGATGGGACCAAACAAAAAGCCACGACGCTCAAAGCGTTTCTCGATATAGGAACAGTAGACTGTTTCCCAAGCCCAGCCAAAAAAGGCATATATAAAGAAACTTGTAATAGCACTAGAAACCAGATTCATCATAGATATGCCTCCAGCTCCTTGAGACGTGCCCAAGCCCAAGGTTCTTTTACAAAGACCTCGTAGGTCGAGCAAACCTTATCGATAAGACAAACGATTATGCCTTCACGATATTTAGGTGGAATGGGAGTGAGGGGAAACATGTGACGCTTGATGGCATTTTGCACACGTTCAGACAGTTCAAAATCTGCCATAGCATTGCGTAGTGCCAAACGCGGATGAGAAAACCCGTGGAGGCCTTCAGGGCAGGCGTCTTTGATGTGCCAGTCATAGAGGTAGTAATCGTGTAAGAGCGCAGCGGTGACAAGGTCCTGTTCATTGCAAGTAATCTTTAGGGTACGGACAAAGAGTAGTGAGTAGTAGGCTACAGCCATGCAGTGGTCAAGGGTGGTTGTAGCACCATGCTGGATGAATTGATCCATGCTGCGCACACGGGGATGCAAAAGTATGGGGGCGGCAAGTTGTGTAAAGTCATCGGTAATATCAGCTAATTTCATGTGATGCCCTCATTGATGTTCTAGGTACTGCTAACTGTTGTTGTCAACTATGCGTTGTTCTTTACTTACTATTATTTCCTAAAATGGAAATAAGTCAAAAAATGTGACTTAAATGTAATAAAACTTGCTAT
>NZ_JAXEXL010000002.1:0-133556 GCF_034113385.1 Atopobium sp.
TGTATGCGTAGTTCAACATGTATCACCCTTCACATGGTATGCTGCAGGTATGCAATCAAAAGAGGCAAAGGCGGCGTCGTTTGGTGTTGTTGTGTCTCTTCACAGCCCACAACAAACGCACCTGGGGTGTCTCTATGGAATCGTTTGAACTTGTTCTTGTATTGCTTGCTGGCGTTATTCTTGCTTCTCTTGCAGAACAGCTCATACGTCATGTGTCGTTGCCACTTGTTCAGATTACGGTAGGACTGCTAGCTGCATTACTCATACCTCGTGTAGCCAATGTTCGCATAGATTCAGAGCTCTTTTTAGTACTCTTCATCGCTCCACTGCTTTTTAATGAAGCGCGCGAGTCAAGCAAGCATGAGCTGTGGACTAACCTTCCTTCCATTCTTTCTTTGGCAATTGGTTTGGTGGGCATTACCGTGCTCATTGTGGGTTTTGTACTTACTATGCTGGTACCTTCAATTCCACTTGCTGCAGCGTTTGCCTGTGCGGCAGCTCTTGGTCCTACGGATGCTGCCGCTGTTAGCGCGCTTGGCTCAACAGTCAATCTAACCAAGCGTCAGAAGGTGCTGCTCTTAGGCGAATCACTCATTAATGATGCGTCGGGAGTTGTATGTTTCCAATTTGCTATTGCAGCTGCTGTAACAGGCACCTTCTCTCTTGTTAACGCTGGCATGAGGTTTGCAGTACTGTTCTTTGGCGGCATTGCGTTTGGTATGGCAGCAGGCTTTGTGGCATTCTTGGGCGTTACCCTGCTGCGCCGTCGTGGATTTGAAAACAACGTAGTGCACGTGCTTTACGAGGTATTTACTCCCTTTCTGGTATTTCTTCTCGCTGAGGAACTCCATGTAAGTGGCATTCTTGCCGTGGTGGCTGCTGGTCTGGTTATGGCTCGGCATACACCGCGTCTTACTACTACGGCGCAGGCTAAACATAACTTGCTTTCCAATGGTTTTTGGGAAATTATCGTGTATGTAATTAACGGCGTTATTTTTGTGCTGTTGGGTATGCAACTTCCACAGGCTTTGTCGCCTACGCTTACCGGTGGCTCTGGTCTTTTGCATTTTATGGGCATTACCTTGGCAGTTACGCTACTAGTAATGCTTGCGCGCTTTGTGTGGGTGTTAGCAATGGAGCTCATACATCGCAACCCAGAAACAGGTTTGCGTGGAATTGCTCACATGGCACCAACCATCAAAGAAGCTTTGGTAACTACTATTGCTGGGCCAAAAGGTGCAGTAACCTTGTCTATTATCTTTACTATTCCACTTACTGTAGAAGACGGCAGTGCGTTTCCTGAGCGTGGATTTATCATCCTTGTTACAGCTGGAGTTATTCTTTGCACGCTTATTAGTGCGGATGTACTGTTGACGCGTTTATCGCCATCCCAAGAAACAGGAGTAAGTGAAGAAGTCATTAGGCGCTTTGAGGTCATGGTGCTAAAAAATACCATTGCAGAGTTAGAGTCAAAAATTGCTCAAGGCACTCATCCAGAGTATGAGCCTGCAACTCGTGCGGTGTTGGGTGGGTATCGCGCGCGTTTGATTAAAACGCAGTTGGAGATAGCGGAATATAGCGATGCCATGACTATGCTCATTCGGAACACGCTTATGGTGCAGCGGCAACGTTCTGATGAGCTGGAAAAAGAAATACTTTCGCATGTGTCGGGTAAAGCAGCAGCGCCCTATTATGCGCTGCTAAAAAATATTCGTGGATCAGTGGGTTATTACAACAAGGGGACTCATGTGGGCTTACGAGGCGGCGGTCTTTCCATGAGACTGCGCATGCTCTATGCAGCTTTGAATCCACATAAAGTGTCTGACGAGAAGCTCGAGCTCATGTACTATCAAACTTGTCTGTTTGCTCTTGAGCTTGAGCGTGTAGCTATTGCCTACCTTGAGGGTGTTATGGCGCATGGCAGCGAAGATGTTGTTAAAGCAGCTCGCATATTAATTGACGAGCATCGCAGTATTGAGGAAACGTTACAAAAGCGTGTTGGATATACTGGTGAACAGCCAGGTGCTGATGCAGGGAAGCTGTTTGACGCCAAGCAATGTGTACTGAGCGAACAGTATCGACTTTCTCATGAGTACCTTGCCATGATTACTGCGGGGGCATTGTCTGTAGAGTTAGAAAAGATTGGAGAGCTGCAAGCTGCTGGTAGTATCGGTGAAGATGTAGCTCAGGTACTGCGTCAAAATGTATACGTGCTTCAAATGAATGCAGGGTTTGAGTAAGCCAGAGGTAAGGGAATAATCAGTTGCGAGAAAAGCACTCAAGAAGTGTCCGTTTTCAGATATATATTGGTACGCTATCTAGTATTGTTACAGTGATATATAAAGCAGGGTATAAAGCAAGGGGCAAAGAAGGCAAAGAACCGCCACAAATCTTGGAGTGATATGGCCAGCCGTTTAGTATTGCTTGGAATTATCATAGGTATGTGGGTTATATTTGCTCTCATCCTTTGGGGGCTCTGGGCGTTTTCTCAAAAGCTCAACGCAAATGGGCAAAAAATAATAGATGAACCAGTAAATGATGCGACTCGTACAGAGCCTCTTACGAGAGGGGAACTTGCGGTATACGTAATCTGTATTGGCATATTTGGTTATATTGCTTTTGATTCTATCCACAATGGTGGCTCACCAATTATGGCAAAGATGATAGCGCTTCCTCCCATATTAGCTCTCTTTAATGCGCGCAAAAGAACGGGACGAAGTCTCTTCTTTTTGATTGCTATGTTTACGTGTGCACTGGGAATGCTTCTAACAATACCGCTTTTGGAAGATATATTGTGAGGTCACGCTTGTAGTGCGAAAAACTTTTCCTGGGATTTCATACAGGTTCAATCATGTAGCTCCAATTTGGAGATGTTGAGGACTCAATAAAAAAGAAAGAAGTTTTTCTCGACAAGACGGAAAGCATTTCTATACTGTAGTGAATGAATATTCATTCACACTGGGCATTGGGCAACAAACAGGAGTCAACAAACATTGGCTAGTAAGTACAAGACATCAGGTAGCACGTGCTCAGCACTGAAGTCCAAAGCGAATGAATATGCAAATAGGTAGCCTAAAACGCAGGAGGAGATGTGAGTTTTAACAAACTAAAAGGCAAGCACATGCTGGTGATTTCACTCATAGCAGTGCTTTTTATTCCATTTATATACTCGGCGTTGTTTGCGCTTTCCGTTTGGGATCCCTATGGTCGTGTAGAGCGCCTGCCCGTTGCTTTTGTAACGGAAGACGCTGGTGCAATGCAAGGGGATAAGCAGGTAAATATTGGTTCTGAGCTTGCTGCTAAGCTCAAGCAAAGCAAGAGCTTTAAGTGGGAATTTGTGAGCGCAAAGGAAGCGCAAGATGGTGTTAAAAATGAGAAGTACTACATGGCGCTGTTTATCCCTAAAGATTTCTCTGCGCGTTCCATAGGGCTTCTCGATAGTCAAAAGAAGCTGGACATTAGGTATCTAACCAATCAGAGCAGGGACTATGTGGCGGATTTGATTACCTCTACTGGTGCAAAGACCATTGCATCTCGTTTAAATACTGAGATTACGCAAAAGTATCTAGAGGTTATTTTTGAAAAGCTTACTGGCTTTAAAGATAAACTTGGCACCGCAGTAGACGGTTCGGGCAAGTTGCTTGAGGGCAGCCAAGCCATGGGAGCCGGTTTGGAAAAGCTCAGTGGCGGCTTGGATAAATTAGCGGCTGGCGAGAAAACCATGCGTAATAAAGTTGGTTTTGCCTATGGTCAGTTTGGGCAGCTTACTGGTGGACTTGGTACGCTCAATGCAAAGTTGGGCGAGTTTAACGCTGGACAATCCCAGCTTAATGCTGGTATTGCTACGGCAAAAAATGGTGCTGAGCAACTTGCAGCAAACGGTGCAAAACTGTCTGAGGGCTTGGGTAAGTTGTCGGGCGGATTGAGTCTAACGGATGCGGCACTGCAAGAGGCAACTCGCAAGGCAAACAATCCTCAAAATGATGCCAAGCTTACCGCGCTTAAAGGTGGAAGTGCCCGTGTGTCTGATTCATTGGGGCAGCTGGCAGATGGCTCTGCAAAAATTGCGAGTGCTCTTGGTCAAATGAACGCTGGAGTTCCCTCTGCCGCAGAACTACAAGAAGCTAAAAAGGCGGCTCAAGGAAGTAGTGTTTCACTTTCATTTTCTGAGCAAATGAAAATTGTGCGCGAGATCAAGGCGGAATCTAGAAGCCTTAACAGTAACTATGCAAGTAAGTTGGCTTCCACAAAGGCTTTTGCCAAGCTTGATAAAGCTGAGCAGCAGGAAATCCTTAATGCCATTTATGAAGTACAAGAGGAAAATCTGACTACAACCTTAGGCACGGCTCAGCGCTTGATTAGCAAGAAGATTAAAGAGAAGGCAGAGGCTGCTAAAGAGAGAGTCAACAAGCTCATAGATGGCATGTCTAAGATTCGTGCTGGGCTTGATGGTGGTCTGTATGAGGGTGCCAACAAACTTCATGCTGGACTTACTGAACTTAATAGTAAGTATACGCAGCTCGATGGTGGTATTAATCAGCTCATTGGTGCAACACGTGACTCACGTGCCTCAATTAATAAGCTGGCAGATAGTATTGCTCAACTAAACAATGGCGGACAAACGCTCACCAATGGTTTTTCTCGTTATTACGATGGCGTAACTAAACTCGATGCTGGTTTGGGCAAGTTAGCAGCGGGCAGCAATAAGCTTACAGCTGGTGGAACGTTGCTTCAGGGTGGTGTGGTAAAGCTTGATGCTGGCGCTCATCGCTTCCAGTCAGAGTTTTTTGGCAAACTTATTGCAGGTATTGGTACCATGCAGGATGGTACCGTTAAGCTGCACGACGGTTCTCTGAAGTTGCTAGACGGCAATGGTAAGGTGGTTGATGGCCTGACGCGACTGCATACAGGTCTTGCCAATGGTAAACAGCAACTGGAGCAGTCTCAGGTTTCTCCTGCAGCAGCTGAGCTATTGAGTAACCCCATTGAGCTTACCAAAGATACCAGTAAGGCAGATGTGTTTGGCGTAAGCTCTCTTACCTACCAAGTGCCATTAGGATTGTATCTGGCTGCTTTAGCGCTTATGTTGGTATATCCGCTGGTGGGGACTGGCCTGAGTGCAAGCTTTGGTGCGAGTGCGCTTAGTGGTGCAGATGCTCAGGAAGCTGCTCTTACCGTACCTACGGCAATTGACGTATTTAAGCGTAAGTTTGGACTTCTTGCCATGCATGCCGTGCTTACCGCACTTATTACAGGTGTTGCGCTCCAAGCTTTCTTACATATTCCTGTAGCACAACTCTTGCCGCTGTACACGCTGCTTGTGCTTACGGCATTGGCGTATGTCATGTTTATTGCTTGCTGCACATTGGTGCTGGGTAACGTGGGTAAGTTTGTTGTGCTTCTCTTCTTTATTGTGCAGCTATCGGTATCTGGTGGAACCTTCCCCATAGAAACCACTAATGGCATATACGAGTTCTTGAATAAGCTTATGCCGCTTACCTATATCATGAAGGGGCTCAATTACTGCCTGTTTGGCAGTACGTTGAGCGCGCACCTAACGAGCGCACTTATCTACACAAGCTGCATGTTTGTAACGTTTAGTGGCTTGCTGTATCTTGGGTATAAGCTTGCAGAGAAGCGCGAAGAGCTGTAACCCCCCAACAGAAGTGATACGCATGAAGGATATCGAGCAAAAAATTATCCAAGCAACGCTTGATCTGTTTGTAACACGCCAGTATGACGGCATGACTATCCCCATGATTGCCAAGGCTGCTCATATTGGCGTGGGCACGGTATACAACTACTTTGAGAACAAGGAGTCTTTAGTTAACGCGATTTATCGCACTGTATTTGCTGATGCCATTGCATATATTAGGCGTGAGGATGATCAGGCGGACTTAAGCTTTAAAGAGCGTTTTGACCTGTATTACAAGCGGCTTTTTGAGTTTAGTGTTACCAAGAAGAATATGATTCTATTCCTTAAGTACAACAGTAGCGCGTATTATATTTCGCCTGAAAGTAAGGATTCTCGCCAAGGTTTGGTTAACTTCCTTGTTGCGTTTTTGGCAGAAGGGAAGGCGGCTGGTTTCATCAAGGATGTTCCCCAAGCATTGTATATGCCTATCATTTATGCGCCCATAGAAATGCTGGTAACGAATGCCGCAAAAAACGAGGTCAAAGACATGTCAAAGTATGCGGATACCATGCTGGAATTTACTTGGAACGCCCTTAAGGCCTAACCAATAGTACAGCGCGCTGCTATGACGAGGCATACTGCAGCAAGGACCTTGTGCTAGCAAAAGTCTATAACAACAGATACACCTTATACTCGACACTCACCTTTTGGTGGGTATCGTTTTATAAGGCTTGGTCCTTGTATGCTTGTCATGCTATAAACAGAACTGAGATAATAAAGATGCAATATTACACCGTAGTACCATCCGCTTATGAAAGAGGGACTAGTATGTGTGAAGAGACTCCTCTGTCTACTAAAGAGCCTACCGAGAAGCCATTTGAGCAAACAATATCAACCGACTCTTTAGAGCCTGCCATACCTCATATTGTAGTTGAGCCTCTATCAGAAGAGGAAGTGGACTTTGATACCTTTAGCAAGTCCGATTTTCGTGTTGTTAAGGTTAAAGCATGTTCGGCAGTTCCTAAATCTAAGAAGTTGCTCAAGTTTGTATTGGATGATGGCTCGGGTACAGATCGCATCATTCTCTCTGGTATTCACGCTAATTATGAGCCTGAAGAGCTGGTAGGGAAGACCCTTATTGCCATTGTTAACCTGCCACCACGCCGTATGATGGGTATTGATTCCTGTGGCATGATTATTTCTGCCATTTACGAAGTTGATGGTGAGGAAGGCCTTAACGTACTTATGGTGGATGATACTATTCCTGCAGGAGCAAAGCTGTATTAGGTTTGCATGTGGTGTATGAGTAAACGGTAGAACAGGCATTATAGAGCATATATTGTAGGTTACAGTTACATCACAACATATAACAAAGCAAAGGCCAGTAGACTTAATCTACTGGCCTTATTGGTACGCCTAGGTAAAACCTCTGTGAGCTTAAGCGCATAATGTGCAAGCTTAGTTACAGCCTACTTTGTGAGGTTGTTCCTGTAATGACGTGCTCCCATAGATCCTGCAAGAGAGAGAGCAAGCAATGCAACATACAATCCTGTGTTGGTGGCATCACCTGTTGCAGGAATAGCTGTTTTTGCAGGTGCAACTGTTGTCTTTGAAGGAGGGGTGGGCTTTTTGGTGTCAGGAGTTGGGTTGTTAGGTGTATTGGGCTGAGGAGCTGTCTTTGCCAATACGGTAACCTTTGCCGTCTTGGTTGCGCTTGCGCCCTTTGTATCGGTCACCTTAAACGTAATCGTATACTCGCCTACAACGTCCTTATTAAATCCGCCATCATCGATAATTTGAACGGCATTCTTTAGATCCCCATCCTCTGCATCTGTAGCAGATACAACGAGGTTCTTTACATCAAACTCCTCACCCTGTGTGATGGTTTTATCAGTCACTGTCAGCTGAGGTGCTTTATTCATAACTGGAGCCTTTGCTGTGTAAATGGCATACACAGTAAGTGGCTTAGTAACAATGGTATTCTCGGTAAAGGGATCACCTGTTCCATCTGGCTTAGTGTTCCACTCTTTAAACTCATGGGTAAGACCAGAGGCGGTAAACGAACTTGGTGTGTCCGCGATAGTGTCTCCCGTTACTGTGCTTGTGGGCTTTGTTCCAGAATTGAGTGAATCATCTTTTAAAGAACCCTTGTAAGCAACCTGAGCGATACCAAGATTTTGCTCACCTGTGTCTCCAAGACGAGCGCTATTTTTATCAAATTTTACGGGAACAGCACTGAAGGAAAGAGAAACAGGCAGCTTTGCCTCGATAGCTGGAATGCTCTGTGACAGGTCAATGATGGAGTACTTCGGCAGCTTAACATAGCCATCTATGCGCCCCGTGATAGTTACCTTTTGAGAATTGTTAAGTAACTTTAAAGCCTTGTCTTTGGAAATGGTCAACTGGGAGTTGGCGACAAGACGCATAGTTTCATTTTCAACATCACGTGCAGTTGCACTTAAGATTTGTTTTCCACCATAGTAACCATTGGTTCTAAGGATTGTCCTTACGGTGATGTTTCTAGACTTATTGGGATTCTTAACGGTAAACGTTGTTGAAGGGTCTGTTTTACTTACCAACTCGGTAATATTCCACTTCTCAGCACCGTTTACCTCTGCAATATCAAACTTATCCCTTGAGATGGTATCCAGTGCCATATAGGGCTGGAAGTAATAACCACTAAAGGTAAGGCTAAGCTCTTCAGGGACGTCAACTTCTTCTGGGATGGTGATGTTTAAATCAACATGCGTGTACTTAGCTTTCTTTGCCGCGCTGCCTTGATCAGACTGAGTATTGGTCATGATAGACGCGCCGTTACCAGTGTATAGCCAATGAGCCAAAATCTTGTTCATGTCAAAACTGGACTCGAGGGAAAGATTGTATGCGCTCTTAGACTCATCAAAGTACAGGTTAATGTCATGGTCGCTGGGGTCGGTATCAAGGTTGGTATTGATTGTTGAGTTTGGCACTGTGTCTTGATCTGTTTTGTTTAAATTAATGTAACTGACATTTTTATTGAGGTAGCTTGGTACAGAAATCCTACTTATGAAAACAGGATAAAGTTCTGTTACGCCATCCTGAATGAGTACTGGGACTCTTTCATGGCCATAGTACAGCTTGGCGCCATCAGTACTTTCATAGTTGGCTGAAGGACTCCAGCCTATGAAGTACTTTTTGTCAAATGCGCCACCGCTTTCCCAGCCAATGCCTCTGTTGTTTGAGTCAGAGATGGCATCATCTGAGTTGGTAAAGGTTATCGGTACATCACCAGATGCTGTTTTAAACGTTACGTTATAGGGCAGGCTGGTAGGTGCTGTTTGATTTGCTGCATGGGCAACTATGGGTAAGGCAGCCAAAAGGAGTGCCGTACACATGGTTACGCGCAACAAATACTTTGATAGTTGCTTCATTGCTCGTTCCTTTGCGAGTAGAGAGCTATCAGTACTACATACTAAAATACAGTGTTTCTTAGTATACGGGTACACGTAACGGATGTATACCTTAAAAATAACAGTACTACAGCCTGAAAAAACAAAACTCAATTTTTCTCTTATTTTATTAGATGTTCCTTTTGCAAATACTCACGTGCTACTTGTTCAGCTGATTGGCCCTCCATAGCAACGGCATAGTTCATCTGAGTCATCTCTTCGGTGGTAATCTTGCCAGCTAACTTGTTGAGCGCCTTCTCTATTTCCGGATACTTTTCCAACGTTTTTTGGGATATGAGCGGAGCACCTTGATAAGGCGGGAAGAGTTGTTTATCGTCCTTCAAAATTTTAAGGTTATACGTAATGACTTTGCTGTCTGTTGAGAAGGCGTCAATAATTTGCACATTATCGTTTTTGATGGCTTCATAACGCAAGGCAGGCTCCATGGTCTTAGCATTGAGATCAAGGTCATAGAGTTTTTGCAAACCCTTATTGCCATCTTCACGATCGTTAAACTCTAATGTAAAGCCAGCTGTGGCGGTAGATTGTACCTTTGATAAATCAGAAATCTTCTCGAGTCCGTGGGCTTGAGCATATTCTTTTGTGGTAGCAATCGCATAGGTATCTTGGAATTCAGTTGGCTTCAAATAGACTAACCCGTCTTGTTTTAAGATTTCTTCTTTGGCATAGGTGTAAACCATTTGAGGATCATTTGATAAATCCGCTGGTGGATTTTTTAAAAGCGTGGTTGTAATGGTGCCAGAGAACTCAGGATAGATGTCAATTGAGCCCGATTTAAGTGCTTCGTATAGAAAGCTAGTTTTACCAAAGTTTGGTTTAACTTTTACCTTAATGTCTGTCTGGTCTTCAATTAAGAGCTTATACATGTTAATAAGGATTTCGGGCTCGGCACCTAGTTTGCCTGCAATAACAATCTGCTGAGCTTGAGGTTTGAAAATTGGTACATAGCTAGAGCCTACAGCAAGCAAGGCAATGAGTAGGGCTGCCAAAATGATTTTAGGTTTCTTATTTTGCAAAAACTTGATGCCGTAGCTAAAAAGTACAGCAAGGACAGCTGATGACACTGCTCCAATTATAATGAGAGCTGAATCATTGCGATCAATACCCAAAAGGATAAAGGAACCAAGTCCGCCAGCTCCTACCAGAGCAGCTAGGGTGGCCGTTCCAATAATCATAATGGCTGCTGTCCGCACGCCTGACATAAGAATGGGCATAGCCAACGCGAGTTCAAATTTTTTAAGCTTTTCCCACTTAGTCATTCCAAATGCGGTGGCTGCTTCTTCCAGATAAGGATCGATTTCGTTTAAACCTGTCAGAGTGGCCTGCAGGATAGGGAAAACTGCATAAATAACTAAAGCTACAACTGCAGGCAGGGCACCAATGCCCATAAAGGGAATGAAAAGGCCTAAAAGTGCTAAGGATGGAATGGTTTGAAAAATTCCCGTGATTTGTAGGCTCAACTCAGTTAGCCGTTTTTTATTGGATAAGAATAAACCCACAGGAACCGCAATAGCTATAGCAATGATCAGTGCTAATAATGAGATGCGCAGATGTTCAAAGAGAGCAGTAATCCATTCGTCTTGGCGTCCTAAAAATGTAGCGAGTAAGTTCATCTGACGCCTCCTTTGACTTGCATAAACTGGCTAACGAATTCATTGGCTGGTTGATTTTTTAATTCGTCAGGGCTTCCCAGTTGGACAATCTGCCCATCTTTCATAAGACAAATCCGGTCTGCCAATTTGACCGCCTCATTCATATCATGGGTAACGAAGACGGTGGTCATACCAAATTCTTCATGCAATTCCTTAATCAAATCCTGTAGCTGTGTCTTACTAATTGGATCCAGAGCCGAAAAAGGCTCATCCATGAGCAGAACTTTGGGATTGGCAATGATGGCACGCAGGATTCCAATACGCTGGCATTCACCACCTGATAAATCTTTGGGTAAACGGTTCAGATATTGGCTTGGCTCCAAATCTACTTTGGTTAAGAGTTCTTTGGTCTTGGCTAAGGTATCTGCCTTATTAAACCCTTTCATCTCGGGAATGAGGGCAATATTTTCTGCAACTGTCATATTTGGAAAGAGAGCAATCTGTTGCAATACATATCCTGTTTCTAGACGCAATTCTCGTATATTAAAATCCTTGAGATGCTTCCCCTGAAAAAGAATGTCACCGTCCGTCTGCTCAATCAGGCGGTTAATGAGCTTGAGTGTTGTTGTCTTACCGCTACCACTAGGACCAACTAATACGAAGAATTCGCCCTCTTGAATGTCAAAGGTTAGATTATTTAAAATCGTAGTATTTTCTTGACAGGTTAAGGATACATTTCTGTAGCTAATCATAGATGTTCTCCTCTCCCTTCTTTGTAAGATTCAAAATGAAAAAGCGAGCGCTTGGCTTGATGCTGCCGAGGCTTAGATTGCAGGTTATTTTGGGGATTCTCTTTGCACGTAAGAGAGTCGTTGGTCTGCTGGTGAAAATGCGAATACGTTACTTATCTAATACGTCGCTTACAACTTACAAGATTTGTTTGCTTTTTGGACAATACCTACTTTTATAAAAACCTCCAAGTAATAAAAATATTTCACCACCTGATATTGGTATACCCTTTAGGAAGCTGCATAGTAGGAAAAATATGAGAGGATACTTTCGCTCCCAGTTTCTTTTGGGTATAGAAAGTGCAAATGAAGAATAGAAGTGGCTTTTGCGTGTAAAAGGAAAGAGAAACTCATTCACGGTAAGTTATTGAATGAGCTTCTCTTCATTTTTGTAGGTGTATAACGCTGGTAACTGCTACTTGTTTTTCTCGACAAATACTTTAATAACATTACTGCTATAAGCTGCGGTTCCTTCTCCAAATTGGTCAATGTTTTTATGGAACTCGGGATTTGCTGAGTATCCAGCGCCAATATGACCAAATACCTCAACGCTACAATCAAAGCCATAACGACGAATAGCATCTAAAAGGTCTTTTGCAAGCGCTTGGTTCTCTGGTGCTTCAGGAGCCAGGCCAGCATCTTTATTGGATGCAAGTTGCTGGAATACACGGTTAAAGTCTGCGGTGGCCTGTTCTTCCTGTCCCTGTTGTCGGTTTAACGCCTCATCAATAGCGTCATTGCCGTACAATTTGCGTGCTTCTGATTCATACTTTTTACCATCATCCCAGGTAAAGCCTTTGAATTTATCTTGTGCTGTCATGGATATATCCTCCTTTTGAGCCTGAATAGTTTTACGAAGCGTTGTCGTAAGCACGTCAAGTTGTGCTCGTTGAGACTCGAGCAGAGCAAGTTGCTGCTCAAGCAAAGGCAGACGATTATCCTTGGATTGTGCTAGAAGTTCACCAATTGTAGTAAGAGGAAATCCCAAATACTTGAAGTATAAGATGGTTTGTAAGGTATCAAGATCCTCATCGGTGTAGTAGCGGTATCCATTGGCTGCCTTATGAGGAACGAGCAGACCAATATGGTCGTAGTAGTGCAATGTCCGGACCGATACGTGCACAAGCTGCGCTGCTTCTTTGACGTGATACATCTGCGCCTCCTTTCACTATTGTTATAAGGTCTGACGTTAGGTGGGGGTCAATATTCATTTTAAAAAAGTTTTCTCAGTCACGTCCGAACTTTCCTGAGCCCTGTTTTAATGTGAATATGATTGTTTATACACGTGGTACGGTCATTGGATGTAGTCATCATCCCGCCAAATCCTCTGTGCAAAATAAAAGTTTGCCAAAGCTAACTTATTGCAGTATGATGCTCACTAGTAAAAAGTAAACCTTAGCTAACTTATAGAGCGATAGGGCAATAAAGCGTGCGGTACCTATTAAAAATACCGACAAAGGATTGTAAACCTAAGCCTTTACACGCTCTTAAGAAAAGCGAGGAACATAGAAGGACTCAACAAGAGGGAAGTGAGAAATTATGACCCATACACATGCTTCAAGCTGCGATGCTTCTGCCGTGCCTGCTGCACGTATGCTATTACGAGCAGCTTTACCAGCCTTCACGGCAATCGTCGTGGCTTTTATGACGGTGCTGTTGCTATCTGGTTGTTCGGGGGCAAAACCTAAAACTACCAATGGTGCAGCAACTTCCGACAAAAAGCCTATCGTACTAACCACGTTTACCGTATTACAGGACATGGCAAAAAATGTTGCTGGAGATCACTTGGATGTTCAGTGCATTACTAAGCCTGGTGCAGAGATTCATGACTATGAGCCCACTCCTGATGATATCAAGCGTGCTCAGGGTGCAAGTTTAGTGTTGGAAAATGGCCTTGGTCTCGAGCGCTGGTTTGAAAAGTTCATGGCTGATTCCACTGCCAAACGCGCCAATCTTTCCAAGGGCGTTGAGGTCATGAACATCGCTGAGGGCGAGTATGCTGGTAAGGCAAACCCTCATGCATGGATGTCTCCCAAGAATGCAGAGATTTACGTAGACAACATTGTGGCTGCTTTTAGCGACCTTGATCCTGCTCATGCACAGGATTACAAGGCAAATGGTGAGAAGTACAAGGCTCAAATCCGTCAAGTAGGCGAAGAAATGAAGGCTGGTCTTGCTGGCTTGCCTGAGGGTCACCGTACTCTCGTTTCTTGCGAAGGTGCTTTCTCATATCTTTGTCGTGATGCAGGCCTTAATGAGGTATACCTGTGGCCAGTGAATGCAGAGGATGAGGGAACTCCTCAGCAGATTGCTAACGTTATTAAGCAAGTTAAAGAGAAGTCTGTTCCTACAGTATTTTGTGAGACTACCGTTAATCCCAAGGCTATGCAGCAGGTAGCAGACGAGACAGGCGCCAAGCTTAACTCCGACGACGCTCACGCCTTGTACGTAGACTCCTTGTCCGAGAAGAATGGCGTAGTTCCTAGCTATCTTGAGCTGCTACGTCACGATGCTCGTGTCATCGTAGAAGGCTTAGCAGGCCAGAAGAAATAAGGTAGGCGAGAAACCCTTATGAATACGCTTGAGGTCTCTGGGCTGACTGTGAGTTATCCCCACACACCCACACCGGCTATTAGCAACGTGAGCTTTGTCTTGGAGCCAGGCAGTTTGTGTGCTTTGGTGGGCGCAAATGGCGCTGGTAAGTCCACACTTCTTAAGGCGCTCATGGGTATGCTACGACCTCAGGCTGGTTCCATACGTTTTGCGGGCTTGGACTCCAGCCAGGCCCGCAAGCAGGGACTTGTTGGTTATGTTGCTCAGCGCGATGCTATGGCAGAAGACCTTCCCTTGCGTGTAAGTGACGTAGTCATGATGGGGCGCTATGGCACCTTAGGCTTGTTTGCTCGTCCATCTAAGGCAGACAAAATGGCGGTAGACCTTGCGCTGGAGCGTGTGGGCATGAGTGAGTTTGTTAATCGACCAATCTCTGCATTGTCTGGTGGGCAAGCAAAACGCGTGTTTGTGGCACGTGGTCTAGCCCAGCAGGCGCAATTTATGTTGTTGGATGAGCCCTTTGCAGGTGTCGATAAAACCTCTGAGGCTGCGCTTATCTCGCTTATACAAGATATGGCACATCAAGGGGTAACCGTACTATGCGCCGTACATGATTTGCACATGGTAACCGAGTCCTTTGACCAGGTTATTTTGCTTAATCGAACGCTTGTGTACCATGGCTCATCTTGTGAGGCCATGCAGCCTGCACGTGTGGCTCAGGCGTTTGATGTGGATGAATCCAAAGCTCAAAAGTTGGTGATGTAGATGCCTCTTGAATTTCCGTTTGATCCCAATCTGGGTTCTTTTTTGGAGATTTTGGGCTTTGCCTTTATGCAGCGAGCACTTATTACAGGCATAGCAACCGCACTGGTGTGTGGTGTAATTAGCTGTTTTGTTATTCATGTTGGTTGGTCACTCATGGGCGATGCAATTTCTCATGCGATATTGCCAGGCGTTGTTATTTCTTACATACTGCAACTTCCTTATGCGGTAGGTGCAGTCGTAGCTGCGCTTATTGCAGTGGCACTTATTGGCCTCGTGCGTCAAAGTAATGTCATTAGCTCTGACACGTCTATGGGTATTGTATTTACCACGCTTTTCTCGTTTGGAACCGTACTTATTTCTAAGGTTCCTAGTCAGACGAGTCTTTCACACATTTTGTTTGGCAATCTATTGGGTGTAACACCTTCAGACATGTGGCAAGTATTGGTACTGGGCAGTATTGTTTTAGTGGCAGTTGTTGCCTTACGTCGAGACCTTGCTCTGTTTACATTTGATCCTATGCACGCTCAGGCATTGGGTAAGTCTCCGCGTGTGTTGAGCTGTATATTGTTAGTGGCTCTGGCCATTACTGTGGTGGTATCTTTGCAGGCAGTGGGTATTATTCTTTCCGTTGCCATGCTGGTTACTCCGGGCGCTACAGCTCGTATGCTTACCGATAATTTCTGGAAGATGCTTTGGCTGTCTCCTGCAATTGCAGCACTCGCAACCGTGCTGGGTATTTGCGCAAGTTATGTGCTGGACGCATCTTCGGGCGGCATGATTGGCGTGGTATTGGGCATTTTGTTTGCTTTAGCAGCAATATTTGGCTCGCGTGGAGTGCGCGTACATATTACAGCTGTAGGCAATTAAGCCTACAGCTGCATGTAGTGCGTCTGACGTATATGTACGTATTTTGTCTTACATTTGAGATTGACCAATCATCCAAATAATCTTGGAGAGCGCCGCATTTTGCTCGTCCATTGCTGCAGAAATGAGGAAGTTGTCCTCAGCGTCCGCATCCTTTTTAATTTGGATGACCAATTCACGCAACGCTTCAAAGTCACGCTTTGCGGATTCAAAGGTATTCTCGGTAGATTTAAAATCGTCGGAGTGCTCTTCAAGCGTAGAAGCAGCAACAAATTTCTTAAGAGAACCAAAAGGCTTACCAGCATTTTGTAGGATGAGCTCTGCAATTCCATCAATCTGGTCAAAGGTTTGGGTATACAGGGTTTCTAGCTGTGCATGTGAATTAAAGAATGAAGAACCCTTTACATACCAGTGAGCGTTTTGAAGCTTATGGGCCTCTACGACAAAGTTGGACAACAAAACATTGAGTTTATCGTTAAGCATGATTTCCTCCTTGGAAATGGGACGACGCTTATTGACTTGAAGATGCAGACGAACGAGCATGTGCGTGAGATGCACTGGTGTCTGTTGCGGATGAATTGCTGAGGCAATCTGAACACAGCCCCGTATAGTACAAAGAAAAGCTGTGCACGTGCCCAATCTTTGCCGCGTTGGCAGAGAAGGGCATTTGAGTGAGCTCTGGCGCCTCTACATCAAAGACCTTTCCGCATTGTGTGCACCTAAAATGAGCGTGTTGGGTGGTAAGGCAATCAAACCTAGAGACATTATCACCCGTGTTTACCTGCAATAACTCACCCAACTCTACTAGCTGCATCAAATTGCGATACACCGTACCCAAACTAATGTTGGGGAACTCCTTACGAAGTGCCAGATACACTTGATCTGCCGTAGGGTGGTTATGGCAATCTTTCATATAGGTGCGAATTGCTTCACGCTGTTTACTCGTTCTCATAGCATCCTCTTATCAATAACGATAATCGTTACTAGTTATTATGTTGCCAGAGAACCACGCTCTATACATGACAATGCAAAATATTTCAAAAAACGTTGACGAGGCTCGCGCTACCGTTTGCAATAAGGTCTGTAACCAGACCACAAGCAAAGCTATTTTACGGGGGCATAATCGGGTGCGCAGTGTATACGCAGTTGATGTTTACAGCACGTGAGCAGCCATTTTGGCAAAAATCGTTATAAGAAATGGTAAAAAACAAAGAAGGATAAAGCCCCATAGTATTTTGAGTGTTTTAATAAGCGAGTGTTGCCAAATAACAAGGAATGCTACAAACTCGCGGACCATGGCGTTAATGTAAAAGTACAACCGTGTTTTTGAGCCACGACCATCGCATTGCAATCCCATATTTTTAGCTAAAAGCAAGGCACGATACACGTGGTAATTGTCAGAAACTACCAGCACATTTGCGGGAGAAGTGCTGGCGTTTGCAATGTCATATGCGCCGGCAATAGACTCGTCATTGTCACTGATGAGACCAAATGAGTATGCAAGGTTTTCCTGAGTGTTGCGTGAATTACGCTCCTGAATAAGCGCCTGCACAGGAACACCTTTTTGTAGGGCATATTCAAACATTGCCTGAGCTTCAGGGACAAGCTCATCAGGTCCTTGCCCGCCAGACATAATAAGTTTGCTACCTGGGTTTTTACGCCACGCCGCAATGCCAGCATCTACACGTTTTGCCAACAGTGGCGTTACGGTGCGACCTCCAATAAGTCCTGCACCCAACACAATAATGTGGGTATAGCGTTTGCGCTGCAGCGGGATAAGATTAATCCAACTTGCTACGACATACAAAATAAGTAAGAGCGATATAAGAACCAATGTGGCCGAGAAAAGCGTGTATACAAACGTAGAGAGCCAAGCTGCAAGGTTTTCACTGGGATTTTTGCTCGGGGTTATAAGAGGCCATACCACAAGGTACACAATGGACAGGACGCTTGCACCAAGAGAAAGTAGGTTACGTGGACGAAAGCCTTCTTTACGAATCAGCTGGATACCTGTAGTAAAGGCAGTAAAGATAATGATGAGGGGTGATAAAGAAAGGCTCATTGCCACTAAGGCAAATACGACAAGTCCAAGGAATGCTATATCTGAGCCTTCTGGGAGCTGCATCATAATGCCTAAAAATAAAATCCCCATGCTTATCAAACAGGCAAAGAACTTAATGGAGATCCACAGTGTTCGGCGCTCTTCGCGCCACTGCATGATAAAGAGTGTTGCTGTGACCAGCAGCGGAAGTGTTGTAAGAACAGAGATGGTTATGTGGGTTTGCAGGTTCACAGGTAAGCCTTTCAGTTGCTGTGTTTTTATTCTAGCGGAGGCGTTAGCTGTGTAAGACTTTCTCTTTTGTAAGGTTAGTAAGCTATAAGCGTTTGCGTAAGGCTTCTGCTACAGCATAGGCCGTTGTCCACGCAGCGGTAAAGTTAAAGCCGCCGGTAATGCCATCTATATCCAATACCTCACCTGCATAAAACAACCCAGGAGTCTCTTTTGATTCCAACGTTGTTGAGTTTATGGCATCTAAGGCTATGCCACCACAGGTAACAAACTCTTCTTTGTAGCTTGAACGTCCAGAGATTTGATAGGTGCAGGCAGTTAGCATCTGTACAAGATGATTGATATCTTTTTTAGAGAGCTCGTCACAACGTTTGTCGCTTGTGCTGTTATGCGAGCGTTCTAGTAGATGCACCCAAAGTCGGGTAGGTAATCCAAAAGGATGAACGTTATGTATGTGCTTACGAGCATTGCGTTGTAGCACTTTTGTAAGCTCGCCGCGTACAAGCTCCATGTTTTTCTCGCCCGTCCAATTGACGTGCAGAGAGGTTTGATAGTTGCATTCTGCCAAATAACGAGCTGCATAACTTGAGAGCGTTAGCGTTGCAGGACCACTCAATCCCTTATGGGTAATGAGCACCGCCCCAGATGCTGCAAACTTGGTTTTTGGAAGGCTAAGAAGTGCTTGCAAAACGGTTGTACCGGCAAGTTCATGCAATGCTGCATCTGCGATGGTAAAGCTAAATAAACTGGGGACACACCCATTTTTATTGGGCGTGCCGCCAGTCGTTACTGCAACAAAATCAAATGTTCCGCCATAGTGACGCAGGAGTTTTTTGGGGTCATTGATGTGTTGACCCAAAAGAAGTTGTACGCCAAGTTGCTGTGCGGTTTGCGTAAAACAATCGATAAGAGCATGGCTGTCCTGAGCCTTTGGGAACACTCGTTGATCTGGTTGTATCATAAGGGGCACGCCATGAGCTTCAAGCCAAGCGTAAACATCCTGTGGTCCAAACTGCTTAAAGAGTTTTTTAAGAAGCATAGCTCCTCGGGGGTATACCTGTTTAAGATTAGTTACCTGCGCAAAGGTATTGGTGCAGTTGCAGCGTCCACCACCAGAGACTCCCAGCTTTAAAAGCACGTTGTTGTGCTGTTCAAAGATGGTAACGTCAAGATCTGGGCACTTCTCTTTAGCATTGATTGCCAAGAAAAATCCTGCTGCGCCTCCACCAATAATTGCAAGTTTCACAGGCATATCCCCTCATATTAGAAAACTAATTTTCTCATTTTATTTCAATTTGGCAGATTTACGTATTGCAAATAACGTATATATGTCCAGTTCAAAGCCTCTTGCAACCATTGGTTGACAATATTCCAACACGAGTTGGTAGTGTGTAACTGCTCAAATAGGTATGGTCTTCTCATTCGATAAAATAGAAGCAAACAAAGGAGCTGCTATGATTTTGGGCGAGAAAATAATGAGCTTGCGTAAGCGCATGGGCTGGTCGCAGGAAGAGCTTGCACAAAAACTAGGCGTTTCTCGTCAATCAGTAAGCAAATGGGAGTCCAGTACTTCAATTCCCGATATTCAAAAAATTATGGCACTGGCTACGCTGTTTGGGGTATCTACAGATTACTTGCTTCGTGATGAGTTGGAAGAACCAGTTGCGTCGGTAATTTCCAATGGCGTTGAGCACGAGGGCATCTCTGCCCAGGCAGATGTCCCATCTACTCGTGCTGTTGTAGATGCTTTGGATATGGCATCGGATACTAAGCCAGTACGTTTTGTTACTCTTGACGAGGCGCAGGAGTTTTTAGAAGCTGTCAAACAGGCATCGGGATTGATGGCTCTTGGCGTATTTTTATGTGTAGCAAGCCCTGTGGTGCTGCTTACCTTACATGTACTGAGTCAATTTAATTATGTAGATGATATTCATGCAACCACACTTGGTCTCACCGTGCTGTTATGTATGGTTGCTGCAGGTACTGGATTGTGTATTATGCAAAATGCTAAGCTGTCACGTTTTGAATACCTTTCTAAAGAGGTGCTCAGCTTGCAATATGGGGTAGAGGCTGTTGTACGCCGTAAACAAGAAGCAACTCATACCGTGCATCACATGTGCATAACCATTGGGGTAGTACTTTGTATTGTAAGTGCCATCCCTCTATTTTGGCACGTATATATGGTTGATTACTTGGGTGTTGATTTCTCTGTTTCTGTAATGCTTCTTTTGATTGCTTCGGCTGTCTTTTTGTTTGTAAAATCTACTATGGTGGCAAATAGCTTTAGCAAGTTGCTTCAAGAAGAGGAATATAACCCTCACGAGAAGCTCGCCAAAGCACGCATTTCTTGGCTAGCCCCTGTGTATTGGCTTAGTGTGGTTGCAGTATATTTGATTGCGAGCTTTAGTACAGATGCCTGGAATCGTACGTGGGCTATATGGGCTGTAGCTGGTGTTTTATATCCTTTGATTCATATAGTGGTAAAGAAGTTTACTGCTTCAACTACATAATTTTTTGCCCTATTAATCACCTGATTTGCCGTTTTATGTGTCGTCTT
Source organism: Atopobium sp. (assembly GCF_034113385.1). Taxonomy (NCBI): domain Bacteria; kingdom Bacillati; phylum Actinomycetota; class Coriobacteriia; order Coriobacteriales; family Atopobiaceae; genus Atopobium; species Atopobium sp. The sequence goes on from NZ_JAXEXL010000002.1 coordinate 20,494, forward strand.
AGCTCTATAGATTCATCCATTTAAAAAAATTATCCCTTTCTAACTTGCAATATTATTACAGAGTTATATATTAAAGAATAACGATAGTAAGTATTGGCTAACTCTATGACGAAAGGGAAATTATGGCGCAAGATCATACGGTCGCGCAGCAGGCTCAGACCCAGCAGCCTGCTGCCAAGCCTTCGCCCATACCATTGCTCCTTACTTGGTCTGGTAAAAAAGGATTGTATGCTCTATCGGCAGCTCTTGCCATTATTGGCGTTGCAGGAACCATGGTTCCATATATTGCTGCGGGCAATATCATCTCGGGTATCGTGTCAGGCACCACACAGGTGGCATTCTTCCTTCATTGGCTTGGTATTGCAGCTCTTGGCTATGCGTTTTACCTGGTGTTTCACTTTGCTTCTACGATAATCTCGCACCTTGCAACCTTTGCTACAATCTCGCGCATCCGTGAGCGACTTGCACAAAAGCTTGTACATGTTCCTATGGGTTACGTATTGGATACGCCTTCTGGCACGCTTAAATCTCTTATGGTCGAGAAGATCGATAGCATAGAAACCATGCTTGCGCATGCCGTTCCTGAACTTACTTCCAATGTGGTGGTTTCTCTTGCGGTTATCATCTATCTGTTTGTACTTGATTGGAGGCTGGCCCTTGCTGCTTTAGTACCTATTGTGCTTGGTATGGTGTGCATGAATGGCATGACCTATGACTATGCAAAATGGTATGGACGCACTGTTACTGCAGGCAAAACCATGAATGATACCGCGGTAGAATTCGTCTCTGGTATTGAAGTTATCAAGGCGTTTGGTCAATCCGCCAGTTCCTACGATAAGTTCTCTAAGGCCGTCTATGCGTCCGCTCATGCCTACATAGATTGGATGGCTCATTGTCAAATTTGGGCTGATGGCGCCCTTTCCATTTGCCCTGCTACTCTTACTACAGTACTTCCTGTAGGTTGCTTGCTTATGGCAAGTGGGGCGGTGGACGCGTCCACGTTGGTTATGGCATCGGTTTTATCAGTAGGTATCTTCCCACCACTGTACGCTGCTATGAGTTTTACAGATTCCCTTGCTCAAATTGGTACAACGGTCGAGCAAATCACAGAAGTGCTTGATCAGCCTGATCAAATTCGCGCGAAGATGCCAGCGCCTCTTAATACGTTTAGCATTTCTTTGCATGATGTGCACTTTGGATATTCCGAGCGTGAGGTTATCCATGGTATTGACTTAGACATTGCCGAGAAACAAGTTACCGCTTTAGTAGGTCCATCTGGCTCGGGTAAATCCACACTTGCTCGTTTGATTGCCGGCTTTTGGGATCCAACGTCAGGTGTAGTAAAAATTGGTAATACTGCACTCACTAATATGACGGCAGACCAGCTCGCACGGTCTATTGCTTATGTTGATCAAAACAGCTTTTTGTTTGATGACACCATTATGAACAATATTCGTATGGGCAATCTGAATGCTACCGATGAGCAGGTTATTGCTTGTGCTCAAGCATCGGGTTGTCATGCCTTTATTCAATCACTGCCTCAGGGATACCAAACGATAGTTGGTAGTTCGGGTGGACATCTTTCTGGTGGTGAGCGACAGCGTGTAGCCATTGCGCGCGCCATGCTTAAAGATGCGCCTATTGTTATTTTGGATGAGGCAACTGCCTATGCAGATCCTGAGTCTGAGGCAGAAGTAGAGTCCGCCGTGGCAAAACTTGTTGCAGGTAAAACGCTTATTGTTATTGCTCACAGGTTATCTACCATTCAAGATGCCGATAAAATCGTGGTGGTCAATAAGGGTGTCATTGAAGCGCAAGGCACGCATGACCAGCTTATGCAAACCTGCAAGCTCTATGCCAGCATGTACGAGGCTCATATGGGTGCTCGTGATATGGCACAAGATACCATTTCCTAGGGAGGTCAGGGCATGCTTTCAATCTTGTTTAAATACTTTACGTTTGGTCATACGCATCAACATCAGTTGCGCCTTGGTCTTCTCTTTACCTTTTTGCATTCGATGTTTGAATCGCTTCAAATGACAGCGCTTTGGATTGTCTTTACCGACCTCACGCAAAAGACAGTGGGTACGCACACCGCACTTAAGGCATTGGCTGTCATGTTGGTGTGTATTGCTGGATCATTTATTACTGCACACCTAGCAAGTCAGAACTTTTGTGCCGCAAACTTTGGTATGGCTGGGCAAAAACGAGCTATCGTGGGCGATCATATGCGCCACCTTCCCATGGGTTTCTTTAACGAGAAAAACCTCGGTAATATTACGGGTATTATGACTAACACACTGGATACCGTGCAGATTTTTGGCGGCATGTTATACCAGGTGGTATTAGGTGGCCTGACCTTTAGCGTCATGATTTGTATCATGATGTTTATTCTCGATTGGCACCTCGGCCTTCTTACGCTTCTTACCATTGGTTTATTCTGTGGCAGTATGGAATTGCTTCAGCGCTATGTTCGTGCTACGGCAGACCGTCATACCGCTGCACAAGAAAACATTGTGAGTGCCGTGCTGGAATATGTACAGGGTATAGGTGTTGTTCGTGCATTTTCTCTTCTGGACAGCGCGGAAGGTCGCTTGACTGAGGCTATTGCTACTTGCGAGCGGGAAAACGTTGCGTTTGAACTTGCCTGCATGCGTTTTGCCGTTTTGCAGACGGTTGTTTCTAAGGCGGCAAGCGTGGCCATGTGTCTGCTTTCTTGTCTGTTGTATCTACAAGGATCCATGCCAGGTGGCGTAGCGCTTACTATGATTGTTGGCTCATTTATGATGTTTAGCCGCCTGGAAATGTCTGGTGCCTACTCTAGTATTTTACGCACGCTTGAGGTGGCTATGTCGCGTGTTGATCAGACGCTGGCAACTCAGCCCATGGGAGATGGTGCTGGCAAAACTTTAGCTACATCATTGGATATTACTGCAGATCATGTGAGTTTTGGGTATGGGTCTACCCGTGTTATTGATGATGTAAGCTTTAGCATTCCTGCGGGTACTTCCTGTGCCATTGTAGGACCATCGGGCTCAGGTAAAACTACTATAGCGCGCCTTATCGAACGTTTTTGGGATGTAGATTCCGGAACAATTATGCTAGGTGATACCAATGTAAAAGACTATCAAGTCGATGCGCTTCTGAGCAATTTCTCTACCGTCTTCCAAGGCGTTTTTCTCTTTGATGATACTATCGAGAACAACATTAAGTTTGGTAGTCCTCACGCTACACATGAGCAGGTAGTGGATGCTGCGCGTCGAGCGTGCTGTGATGAGTTTATTCAGGCATTGCCTGAGGGTTACAACACGCGCTTAGGAGAGAATGGTGCTACGCTTTCTGGTGGTGAGCGCCAGCGTTTATCTATTGCCCGCGCCATTCTTAAAGATGCACCTATTGTGGTCTTGGATGAAGCAACTGCCAATGTAGACCCAGAAAATGAACTTGACCTCCAGCGTGCGGTGGCAGAGCTTACGCATTCAAAAACTGTCATTATGATTGCCCATCGTCTTAAGACGGTGACTCATGCTGACCAGATTCTTGTTATGGATCAGGGCAAAATCGTTCAAAGAGGCACTCATGCTCAGCTTATGGAGCAGGGTGGTTTGTACGCGGACTTCATACAGATTCGTAATCAAACTGTTGGCTGGAAACTTTCTAAAAAATAATTTCAGGAAGAATTGGTTTTTTTGCAGGTGCGTTTTTACTACGCACCTGCTCTCGTATAATTCCTGTATATATGAACGTGCTCTCATATGACGAATTGGGGTATACGTATGCGTAAGAGACCAAGGAGGGGATTGTTTTGTCACGCCAGCATGTAGCCAATACGGCTTCAAAGACTCCACTTACCACTAAGGGTGTTGCTTCGCGCGAGCACATAATTCAAACGGCATTGCGCGAGTTTTCTACCAATGGGTACGAGAAGTCTTCCATGCGTGCTATTGCCGCAAGCGCAGGACTAACTACCGGGGCAATTTACGGATATTTTCCTGGTAAAAAAGAGCTTTTTGATGCGATTGTTACTCCTGTTGCTACGAGCTTAATCTCGCACTATGAAGCTGCGTATAAGCAATTTACGGAGCTACCCAAAAAAGATCAGACGCTCGATACTATGTACAATCTTGAGCAAGTCTTTATTAAACAGTTTGCTCAGGTAATGTATGACAATCGTGACGCGCTTTTGCTTTTGATGGAAAGTCCCGAGGGGACGAGTTGGCAAAACTTTATTACCAAACTCGTTGACCTTGAGGATAAATCCACGTTAGCCCATCTCAATTCCAAGCGTAAGGCTGTGGCTAAGCAGTCTTCTTCTGCCGAGAATATCAATGCAGATGAGGTATCTCCTGCACTATCGCAGGTCTTTGCCATCTCGTACTTCAATGCTTTGTTTACGGTGTTTAGACTTGAGCCTGATTTCCAAAAGGGTCTTGCTTCTATGCACGTATTGGTAAAGTTTTTCCATTCTGGCTATGAAGCCGTTATGCCAAGGGACTAGGCAGTACAACAAGAAAGAGGATACGACATGCTCTTTTTGGAATATCCAAAATGCACTACCTGTAAGCGCGCAAAGAAGTGGCTCGATGAGCATCATATTGTTTACGAGGATAGGCATATTAAAGAGCAAAATCCTTGTGTAGCTGAGCTGAAGGAGTGGCACACAAAGAGTGGGCTACCTCTTAAAAAGTTTTTCAACACGAGTGGGCTTCTTTACAAGTCCCTAGGTCTTAAAGATAAGCTTCCAACTCTGTCTGAAGATGAGCAGTATGAGCTGTTGGCTTCCGATGGCATGTTGGTAAAAAGGCCCCTTATTGTTGATGGTGATACTGTTTTAGTGGGCTTTAAAGAAACAGAATGGACCGAGAATCTCCTCTAGTCTTTTACGTCATATATAATCAGGGCATGCCAACTGATTGAGGAGCTATGGATACTAAGGGCTTACCATATATAGATGAGGTGGACTGCAAAGCGCAGTCCACCAATATTGATGTAAGCCTTGATGCCCTGCTTGTGCAAGATAGGCATGATAATGCCTTTGCAGATGAAATTGATTTTCTTAAAGCACGTACTTTACTTATTGCGCGAGCACGCCAATTACAAGATCCACAAAGCATCCAGGCTCGTGCCCAGGCACAAGAAATAGAAGAGCTCTTACAGAGGCAACAAGCACAGCAACATAAAGCTCAGGTCACACCTGCTCACGTGCGGCATCAAGATACGGCTACGCATACGGGAAAGGTTTCTTTTACCAAGAATGTCCTGAAGCCTCTTTGTATGTATGTCTTGATGTGGTTTGCTCTTCTTATTGGTGGAACACTTGTGATTACTCTTTGGGAGTTGGACAACCTTTTTCTTGCTGGTGTGTTGGCGGGCATAGTGTTGTTTGCGCCGGTGTTTGCTTTGGCGGTACTTATCAGGTATGTAGCTCTTGTACGCGCACATCACACGTCAAAATAACTCACCACTTAGTCCTTTTGCTAAAACGCAGGTCTTACAATCAAACAAAAAACCGGCAGCCTCGAGTCGCTGAGGTTGCCGGTAAAACATACGGTTTCTTGTAAGAAAGCTTATTTTAAAAAGCTACTCTTCTGTGGTGGTTGCTTCTGTTTCTGTAGACGCTTTATCTACTGATTTCTCAGAGTTAGTCTTCTCGGTCTCAGGTTTTACAGACTCTACCTTAGGTTTTTCTGCTGCTGGTTTTTCAGACGTTTCTGACTTTTCAGGCGTAGGTGCTGTAGCCTCGGTTTTCTCGACCTTTTCGGTCTTTGGCTCCTCAGCCTTAGCTACTGGCTTAAACTGATACTTCTTGCCATGAACGATGACGGTGCCATCCATGTTGAACTGGACTTCCTCAAGAGTCGTATAGGGAAGATTAAGGAAAGCGTCTTCAAACTCATCGCGCGTCATGCCATAAATCTTGGACCATTTAGCAATAATTTCTTCTTGGCTCATGTTGCCATTGGGCTTGGTGGACTGAGCTTTCTCCACCTTTATGCGAGGCCACTTGTAAGAGGGGTCGTAAGAGAATGCTTCGTTGGAACCATCTTCGTAGTACACCACCCACATATTATTGGCTTCTGCAACGATGCGTGTTGCACGCTTGGTGTTGGCATCGGAATCTGTGGAGTCATCATCGTCATTGTGGTCATGGTCGTGCGGGTCTGTATTAGGGTTCTTTTCTATATCAGAATCAGAACCCCAGCCATTCTCACCCTTAGGACGTGCTTCGGGGTGCTCAATAAGGTACTTAATGGTGGCTACAACGTCACGTGCGGAAGCGTTACCAAAAGACTTGGCAAAGTGGCTGTCCTTGCAGCACTGAATAATGGTCTGCAAGGTGACGTAGTGGTAGTGATCATAGTGGGGGATAACAAAAGCATCGCGGTCGCGGTCAAAGCGAACGGAGTGAACCAGGTTGCCATAGGTAATAGTCTTAACGTCTACGGCCAGCTTGGGTGCTACATCATCGTAAGAGAACTTCTCGCCATCCTTGAGGGGATCAAAGACGTGACCATGATTGGGGTCATACTCTTCAATCTTAATGTCTGGATACAGACCAGAAGGATCATCCCTGGTAATGGACTCAGTACCATCTGCATGACGCAGGTGCCAGTGGTCATCATGGTGCTCAATGCCAACAACACGCTTGGGATCATTGGGATCTTGCTGGATAGGGCCTTGAGGATGCTGCGGCTTGTCATGATTGCCGTGGTCACCGTGGTCACCCTGATACTCACCAATTACTATATGAGGAAACGCACTGGCGGGGTCATCTTTGGTGATGTACTCGGTGTTGTCGGCGGTGTAGCAATGCCAGTGATCGGCATGGCGCAAAATCTTGGTAATAGGTATACGACGGAGCTCATCAAGATTTACTACACGTACTATGTGTAGACCAGGATTGTTGGGAAGGCTACCACCCTGTTGAGAAGTGCCACCCTGATTGGTCTGATGACCAGCCTGGTGTGTGGTGCCGTGGCTCTTACCATGGCTGTGGTTGTGAGAATCACCATGGTTGCCCACATAGGTGCCCACAGCTGCGTTTGGATAGTAGGGGCGAGGGTCTTCGTAGCTTATGTACTCTGCGCCACCTGCAGTAATAATATGCCAATGGTTACCATGTTTTAGCAGGCGTACGACGGTGTTGGGGTCAATGCGCTTGAGTGAGTCACCACCTAGTACATGGGCGGTGTTCTTAAGGTTGGCAGCGCTACCTGCCTTGGTAGGATCGGAGTAGGTAATAATTTCGCGACCGTCTTTAGTAAAGACGTGCCAGTGGTCACCGTGCTTAATAATCTTTACGATTTCATCGGAGGATACGGCAGGTGCATCAATCAAAACCTGCGTTGTGTTATCTGCAGCATAACCACCTTGCTTTTGCGTAAAGGGGGTGGTTGTAACAGCGGCAGATGTATGGGTAGTTGCTTGCTGTTTGGGTTGATTTGCTAGCGTAAAGCCGCCAACACCCAAAGACACAACGAGCAAGCCAGCTACAACTGCTCCAGTCTTCTTAATCATGCAAACTCCTTTGTCTTCTCTGTAGAGGCCTTCGTGGTAGTGAACAGAGTGGTGTTACAAGAACTGTGGTACTTACTTCTTATTTCTTACTTACGTTTGAATGCGAGCGAGACAATCAAAATGCCTACCGAGAGCAGCACAATGACTGCACCGGGGCGGAGGTTGTAGTAATACGAGATACACAGGCCCGCATATACAGCGCCTATCGATAAGAGCATGGAAATGCCCAAAGTGCTTCGGTAGGTCTTGCTAAACTGCATGGCGCTGATGACCGGCACAACCAAAAGAGACGAAACGATTAGCGAACCAATAGTTTTAGCTGCGATGGAAATGGTGATGGCAACCAAAAAAGAAAATACAAAGCTCAAGAGCTTGGTGTTGATGCCGAGCAGCGGTGCAGACTGTATGTCAAATACGCTGAGATACAGGCGGTTGTACAGCAGCTTATAGGTAACAATAACTACTACTGCAACGGTAATTACCAGGTAAAACTCTAAGTCTCCAATGGTTACAATAGAACCAAACAAATACGAACTAATGGAGTTGCTATTGCCAGCAAGACTGGTAAAAATACCTGCTAAACCAATAGAGGCTGCCAGTACAATAACCGTGGAAATCTCCTGGTAAGACTTGAGTTTGGAACTGAGCACCTCAATGGAAAGACCAGCAACAATACAAGCAACAACCGACCCCAAGAGTGGATTAAAGCCAAAGCACAGACCAACGGCAACACCTGCCAAAGAGGCATGGGAGAGGGTGTCTCCCATCATGGACAGGCGCTTGAGCAAAATAGGCAAGCCAATGCACGGCAAAATGACAGCCAAAATAGTACCTACGACAAAGGCGCGCTGCATAAACTCGTACTCAAACATCAGCGCTCACCTTCGCTCATGGCCTGTGTGCTTGCAGTAGTGCGTGCGGTTGCAACCTGTTGCAGGTCTGCATGCCATTGAGTGTGTTCCAGCTCACAGCAGCAACCATCTTCCAGACACATGGTTTTATCGACAAACCCACGCGCTTCAGACAAATGATGTGTGATGATAACCACGGTTTTGCCTTGGTCACAGAGCTTGCGCAAAATCTGGTATAGCTCTGCAGAAAACTTTTTATCTATGCCCGAGGTGGGCTCATCCAGCAAGATGAGCTTGGCATCTTTGATGAGAGCAAGAAGCAACCCAACGCGCTGCAACTGACCACCAGAAAGCTGACTGAGCTTTTTGTGTATATGTGCTTCTAGACGGACTGTTGCAAGAAGTTCGTCCACGCGCACCTTCTTTTTGAGGTGCTTGAGGTGAACGCGGACGACCTCTTCAATAGTTGTAGGAAAATCCTTATATCCCAAAACGGAATATTGAGAGACATAGGCGATGTCATCGTAATGATTATTGATGGTGCGCTCATCACCAAACAGGCGGATTTCTCCAGCGCTGGGTTTAAGCTTGCCCAAAATCAGATTCATAAGCGTGGACTTGCCCGCGCCGTTTTCTCCAACAAGCGCCACAAACTGAGAGTGCTCTACGTGGAGCGTTACGCCCGTAAGTACAGGTTCATCCTCATAGGCAAAACACAGGTTTGTTATGTCTAAAACCTTATTCACTGAAGGATTTCACCAGCTCATTAAGGTTGTGTTCCATGAGCTTGAGGTAGCCCATTTGCTGCTCTTCTTCCGTTAAGCTTTCCATGGTGTACAAGGTTGCCGTCTTGGTGCCTGTGTTCTTTGCGAGAGTCTCTGCAACCTTAGGGGTAGCCTTGCCCTCAAAGAAGATGGTGCTAATCTTGTGCTGTTTCACGAAGTCAGCAATGGTTGCAAGCTGTGCTGCAGAGGGCTCATCCTCGGGGGAGATGCCCGTGACAGCAACTTGCTTCAGGCCGTAGTCATGAGCAAGATAGTTAAAGGCAGCATGGGAAACTACAAAGTATTTCTCGGACTGAGACACCTTAGACAGGGTCTCTTCAAACTTTTTGTCAAGCTCCTTGAATTGTGCGGTAGCTTTCTCGAAGTTTTGCTTGTAATAGTCTGCGTTTTGAGGATCAATGGCAACGACCTTTTTATACAAAGTATCAAGCTCTACCAGGGCATTCTTAATGGATAGCCAGGTGTGAGGGTTAACGCTGGAGTGGTCGCCCGTAACAGCATCCTTGTTTTGCAGTAGGGTAAGACCTTGGGAAAGATCCAAGAACTTATCGTCATTTTTAGCGGATGTCTTGAGGTCATTGATAAAAGACTCCATGCCGGCACCATTGTATACAATGAGGTCCGCTTTGGTGATGCTTGCCATGTCAGCCGCTTGGAGCTCAAAGTCATGGGGCTCTTGGTTGCCCTTAATGATCATCTTGACATCCATCTTGTCGCCAACAATGCGCTTGGTAAGGTCGTACACAGGGAAGAACGTGGTATAGACCGTCTTTTTGGCGTCTGAGCTAGCTGCGGGCGTAGGTGCATTACTGTTGTTCTTGTTGCATGCGGACAGGGGCATGACAATCAGAACGGCCACAAAGGCAGCTAGAAGAAGTTTAGTAATACCTTTATGCACGGTACCTCCTTTGGTTTTCAACTGGTTTCTCAGTTTCTTGGGGCAATCTTTAATTTGAAATTGGAAACCAAATTAGCTTTTGCGTCTAATAAGTTAACATAAGTTAACTATTCTGCAATATCATTTATAAAACAGTTACAAATTTTTTGACTTACTGTACAATTAGCTGAGGCGCAGCATCTGTGTTTGCGCAGTTGAATGGAGGAACCATGGCATTTTTTGATGGCGTTACCGGTGGTGCTTCACCTAACTCTGGTGGAGCTTCGTCTTTTAGCGTTTCTCGTCTTGAGAACGATGAGCGCAGTGTGGTAGCCAAGCTTGGTCGCTTTAGTGTGCTTGAGTACATTCGTGACCGTTCGGTTGCACCAGATAACGTCGTAACCGAGTATTTTATGTCCAAGATGGATGTACGCCGTCGCCAGGTCATTATTGATTTGGATGGTTCCACGCCAGCTGTGTTGCAAGCAGGCGCTATGCAATGGACCGCTGGTAATATAGAGTGTCAAACCGGCATTAAGGGTGCGGGAGATTTCTTTGGCAAGGCTTTGCGCGGCGCTGTGACCAATGAGTCTGCTATTAAGCCTGAGTATGCTGGTGTGGGTAAGGTTGTTCTTGAGCCTACGTACAAATATATTATTCTGCAGGAAGTAAATAGCTGGCCTGGTGGCATGGTTATTGAAGATGGCATGTTCTTGGCTTGTGACGGCAGTGTGCAGCACTCCGTTGTAGCGCGTTCCAATTTTTCCTCTGCACTTGCGGGTGGCGAGGGGCTGTTTAACCTGTCACTTTCGGGTAGTGGCGTTGTAGCGCTAGAGTCCAATGTACCTATGAGCGAGCTCATAGAGATTGAGCTCAACAATGACACCCTTAAAATTGACGGCAACATGGCTGTTATGTGGTCTGCTGGTTTGCAATTTACCGTGGAACGTTCGAGCAAGAGCCTGCTTGGTTCTGCTATTAACCAAGAGGGCTTGGTTAATGTCTTCCGTGGTACGGGCAAAGTTTTGATGAGTCCTGTTGCTCCTACGAGTAGCTTGTTTGCTTCCACGCACGATGAATAGGCTATCGAGAAACTCTGCGTAGCTTGCAAAAACTAAGCTAGGAAGCTAAAACCACCCCGTATAGGGGTGGTTTTGTTTTTTACCTCAGAATGAAGTACAGTGCCATGTTGATTAGTGCGGTAATGATGGCCGTTACAAGTGCATACAGTATTTTTTGATAAGGTCTCTTTCCTTTTTCTTGTGCCTTCTCGAGCTCATTGAGATGTCTTCCTTCTGTAAAAGCTAAGATTTCACGATATGTTTGCATATCAAAGCGCTTCTTATATTTTTCAACGACATACGTAACGATAATCAAAACGAGCATCAGAACACCCCAGGTAATTCCTCCAAAAATTCCCAAATAATGAAGGAGCGGAAAGGGTGTAATTATAGCGAGGACGAATAATAGAATAAAAAGAGTTGATATATGACTATACTTTTTTTGATCGAGCTCATTGATGTGTTCTTTCATGGCAGTCAAGTCCCCTTTAATAAGTTGATCGAGTGATATACCGAAAATAGTGCATAGAAGCATTAAGCTATGAATATCTGGATAGCTTTTATCGTTTTCCCAATTGGAAATGGTTTGCCGGGAAACATATACTTTGTCGGCTAAATCATCCTGTGATAGTGACAAGGCATTTCTATAGTGCTTGATATTCTTTCCTACTTCCACAACGACCTCCTTTCGTCTATCACGTTATCTTGAGACTTGCGTTGTTTCTATCAAAAGGCTTTGACAAGCAAGGGATTATGACTGCCAAATTGCTAAATGCGTGTCAAAACTTTTTACCTTGGTACAACAATAAGCTGTGTAGTGCTGCCCTCCAGTGCTTCTGTAAGCAATGTCTTTGAGTCTGCTTCGCATACAACAAGATCCGCGTCGTTTAGGTTGGCAAACTTGATAAGACCCTGCGCTCCAAGTTTACTTGAGTCCATAAGAACGCAGGTTTTCTCGGCACAATGCATGAAAGCACGTTTCAGTTCTGCCATTTCTTGATTGTTGGTCGTAAGTCCATGCTGGGGTGCGTAAGCTGTGGGACATACAAATGCCATGTCGGGGTGGAGCGACTCAAGCATTTGCAAGGAGAGCCAGCCACTAGAGTAACGGTGACCTTTGCGTAATTTGCCACCTAAAACAATAACATCTATGGAGGGTATGGAACGATCTACCAAATCTGCAATCGTAAAGTCATTTGTAATAAGCGTAATACCTGTTTTCTCGGCTAATGCTTTTACAAATTCTACTGCCGTGGTGCCAGAATCTACCAAAATAGAAGTATTGTTGGGAACTAATTGAGATGCAGCTACAGCAAGAGCGCGCTTTCCTTCTGCGTTAAGGTTGACGCGCTGGTCTTGCAGAGAAACGGTAACGGTATGAGTAAGAGCAAGCGCGCCGCCATGGGTGCGGCGTAGACGACCATTTCTGCCTAAAGCATCTAAGTCAGTACGTATGGTTACGCGGGAAACACCAAATAGCTCTGCAAGCTGGTTTACCTGAACTGAGCCTTCACGGTTAAGTAGGCTCATGATGCGTGCACGGCGCGCTTCTACAAAGCCTGCAATTGCATCCTCAGATTGCGTGGCAGGGGTGGAGTCCATAACTGTGATGTTTTTGGTTGTCATAAGCATCTCCGAAGTTGCGTGATGCACATATGTGTGCAAAATGTGTGGGAACTGTGAAGCATCATCGCACATTAATGATAACAGTTTGACTTGTTTTTTCTTGCTTTTATTGCAATAGAAGGGTAATCAAAACAAAACATAAACAGAAAGCAAGATAAGCATCATAAAAAGGACTGCGTCTTATAGTTCTTGCAGATAAACAAAATAGCGACACAAAAAACATTACAGGCAACAGGCGCGTAGAATACACCTAACAAGACGTTGCTTTATGACTAAAGACAAGCTTTAAAAGCAAGTTTTTGTCGTAAAGCAAATTCTGCTTGGTTGCGTGATTTGAAGCTCATTTGTGAAGAGGTGCTTATCTGAGCGCCCTTTAAGTACCGGGTTGGCAAAACCAGCAGAAACAGAGGGAAAGGACATTTTGTAATGCTTGTAAGCACAAAAGAAATGTTGTTGGATGCGCAAACACATCACTATGCAGTTGGCGCTTTTAATGTAGAGAACCTCGAGTTTGTACTGGCCGTCATTCGTGCTGCTGAGGCTAAAAAGTCACCAGTAATTATGCAAACCACGCCTGGTACGCTTAAGTATGCGGGCTTGGATTATTTTGCTTCTATGGTTTGTACGGCTGCTCAAAATGCAAGCGTACCAGTAGCTTTGCATCTTGATCATGGTGATGGGTTTGATCGTTGCATGCAAGCAATCCGTGCAGGTTATACCTCCGTCATGATTGACGGTTCTCACGTTAGCTTTGAGGACAACATTGCGCTTACTGTTTCAGTGACTAAGGTTGCACAGGCAATCGGTTTACCAGTAGAGGCAGAGTTGGGCAAGGTTGGCGGTAAGGAGGATGACGGCCCTGCGGTAGAAGGAGAGAATCCCTATACAGATCCAGATGAGGCAGTGGAGTTTGTAGACCGTACCGCCTGTACGTCTTTGGCGGTCGGTGTAGGTACGGCTCATGGTGTTTACAAGGGCACTCCTCACATTGAACAAAGTGTTCTTAAGGAGATTCGTTCTCGCTTGGATATTCCTCTGGTTTTGCACGGAACCTCCGGCGTGCCAGATGATCAGGTAGCAGAAGCTATTCAAAATGGTATCTGCAAGGTTAATTATGCAACGGAGCTACGTCAGGCATTCATGGCTGGCTTTATGGAATATATGGCTGCTCATCCAGATTGTTTTGATCCCAAGAAGCCTGCAACGCTTGGCATGGCAAACATTCAAAAGGTTGTTGAAGACCATATGGACAACCTTGGTTCTACTAATCGCGCATAAGCAGCATGGGGAGTAGGTAATGATTTACACCCTTACAACCAATCCTGCAGTAGACATGAACATTACCAGCGATGATTTGAGCCCTGATAAGGTCAATCGCACGCGCGATGCCGTGTATACGCCTAATGGCAAAGGCCTGAACGTGTCTTTTACGCTGGCGCACTATGGCGTGAAATCCCACATTTTGGGATTTTTTGGAGGCTTTACCGGCAACTATATTGTGGAAGGCGCTTCCAAGATTTGTCCTGTCAAACCCATTTGGATTGACGGCATTACGCGTCTTAATGTATTCCTTACCGTAGGCGATAAGGAATACAAGCAGGTAAATGCTGGTGCACCAGTAAGTCGTGAGGCACAGCTACAGATGCTTGATCTTATCGATAGTTTGGAAGATTTGGACTGTCTTGTTATTTCTGGCAGTCTGTCTCCTCAGATGGATCCCGGCTATTACGACGAGCTTATTGATGTGGTTCAGGCTAAGGGTGCGCAGTTTGTGTTGGATATTTCTCATCCGTGCTTGGCCCATTTACTAGAGCGTAATCCGCTGCTCATTAAACCCAATGATGAAGAAGTGGCTGATATTTTTGGCGTGGATGTGCATTCCGAGCAGGATAGTATTGCGGCATTGCAGATGCTGCATGAGCGTGGCGCGCAAAACATTTTGCTCACGCTCGGCGGCAACGGTGCGTATTTTTACGATGGGCAGCAGGTGTATCACGCTACCGCTGCCAAGGTTTCTGTGCTTTCTACGGCTTGTGCGGGTGATGCAACTCTTGCAAGTTTCTTATCAGTTTGGATGGAAAACCGTAGTAAGGTTAAGAGCGCTTTATCCCGTGCTATGGCAACGGGTGCTAATGTTGCCATGAGTGCAGGTTTGGGAGACTTTGCTTTGGTGGACAAGTTGTCCGCCTGCATTGAGGTTTCACAGATAAAGCAGGGTAATCGCGCGTAAGCGCAAGGGGGATGTGCTAAAAGGCACACAAGAAGGGAGGGGGTTGCACATGGCTGAAGACACACAGGTCTACGACATTATCGCAGCTACCGGTTGTCCAACAGGCATTGCACACACCTTTATGGCCAAGAAGGCGCTGGAGGATGCTGCAGCTGCTAAGGGCCTTACCATTAAGGTAGAGACTCACGGTCAGGTAGGTATCGAGAACGAGGTCACTCCAGCCGAGATTAAGGCTGCCAAGGCTGTTGTTATCGCTGCCGATAAGGACGTCAATGCTGAGCGTTTTGCGGGTAAGCCTCTGGTTTCCGTAGGCGTTAGCAAGGCAATCAAGAAAGAGGACGCCGAGGCACTTATCGAGCAAGCTTTGTCCGCCCAGGCTTCTGGCGAGATGACCGATGAGGTTGCAAACTCTGATTCCAAAACTGCTGCTCCTGCAAAGGAGTCGCTAGGTCACCAGATTTATAAGCACCTCATGAATGGTGTAAGCCACATGTTGGTATTTGTTGTTGCTGGTGGTGTTTTGACCGCAATTTCATTCCTCTGGGGCATTACTTCGTTTAGCTCTACCGCTACGGATTACAATGCCTTTGCTGCATTGCTCAAAACCATTGGCGGCATTTGCATGGGCCTTATGGTTCCTGTGCTTTCTGCGTATATTGCAGAGTCCATTGGTAAGCGCCCTGCTCTTGTACCTGGTTTTCTTGCCGGTATGATTGCAATTCAGGGCCTTCCCGTATCACCCGAGACTGGCCTTATTGACGCTGGCGGCGCTGGTGTAGGCTTTGGTTTCTTGGGTGGCATCATTGGTGGTTTCTTGGCTGGCTATACCATTCTTCTTTTGGAGAAGGTCTTTGCTAAGCTTCCCGAGAACCTCAATGGTCTTAAGGCAATGTTCTTGTATCCTTTGTGCTCTGCATTCATTGTTGGTTTGGTAATGCTTGGCATTTCTGGCCCTATGGCAGCAATTAACACTGCAATGATGGACTTCCTTAAGGGTCTTTCTGCTTCTGGTCCTATCGTATTGGGTCTTGCTATTGGCTGCATGTGCGCATTTGATATGGGTGGCCCTGTTAACAAGGCTGCTTACGTAACTGGTACCGCAATGCTTACTGAGGCATTGGCTGCTGGTGTAGGCACTTCTACCTACAATTTTGGTACCAACTTTATGGCTGCAGTTTCTGCTGCTTGCATTGTTCCTCCACTGATTACCACCTTTGCGGTACTTCTTGGTAAGAAGTACTTTACTCAGGAGGATCATGACGCTGGTCTGGTTAACTTCATCTTGGGTTGTACTCATATTACCGAGGGCGCAATTCCCTTTATGACCAAGAATATTTGGCCTGTTATGCCCATCATGATGCTTGGTTCTTCCATTGGTGCTATTCTTACCATCTTCTTTGGCGTACACGATCCAGCGCCTCATGGTGGCTTCTTGGTACTGCCTGTTGTTGAAGGCGGTCTGATGTGGGTAGTAGCAATCCTTGCTGGTACCGTTGTTGGTGGTCTGCTGTTCTTGCTCTTTAAACGCAGCCAGTATGTTAAGAATGGCAACAAGGTTGTTGACTAACGTCTGTGAGTGCTGCCCACGTTGTGTGTAATGCCTCATGCCTTGATGTGCCATAAGGCTGCCCTACGAGCGCAGTAGCGTGTAGCGCTCATATTACAGTTTGTTGCGAGAGACTCAGCGTGTGTGCTGGGTCTCTTTTTCTATCCTGCAGCTTAGGCAGATGGTGCAGGAACATCGGGATGGCTTACATAAATCCAGCTAGCTTACTTGCCATTTTTTGCCGCTGAGTACGTACGTTACGAAATGCGTTACAAAAACCGTACTCAAAAAATCGCATATGTCGCCACTATATACGCTGTTTTTTGCTAACGTAGGATAATTATTATTCAGCGAACAAGGGATGCTTATGCAAGAACAAACCGCCACGCGTCTGAGTGCAAAACATTCTATTATCGTGGGCATTACACTTTTCTCGATGCTTTTTGGCGCTGGCAATCTTATTCTTGCTCCCATGGTTGGCGCCCAGGCTGGTACCGCAGTGGCGCCTGCCATGGTTGGTTTTATTGTCTCTGCGGTCGGACTACCTATTTTGACCATTGCAGCCGTCGCAAAGATTGGTACTGCCACAGAGTTGGGCAACTTGATTCATCCGCTGTTCTCAAAGGTATTCATGGCGCTTGTCTACCTAGCCATTGGCCCTTTTTTAGCAATTCCTCGTACAGCTTCTACATCGTTTCAGATGCTTCTGCCTTTGCTGGGCATCTCGCAGGAGAGGGTAGCACTTGTTCAGCTGCTCTTTACGCTTGTCTTTTTTACCACAGCTTTTGTGTTGGCATTGCATCCAACTAAGCTTAATAAGCTCATGGGTATGTTTTCTGGTCCAGCACTTATCATCCTCATTACTATGCTGGTTGGCAAAACACTTATGTTTCCGCCTGCCGCTCCAGAAGCAACCCAGATAGCTGCCTATAGTTCAAATCCTGCAGTCACTGGTTTTATTCGTGGTTATGAAACGATGGATATGTTGGCAACGCTTGCCTTTGGCGTAGTTGTTGCCATGAATATTCAGTCATTAGGGCTGGAAAATCCTCGGGATATTTCTGGTCAGGTAATTCGTTCTGGTGTGATTGCTGGTGCAGTCATGGCAGTAGTGTATCTTGGCATGAGCTATATTGGCGTGACGGTTGGCCCTTTGGTTGGAGCTACCGTAAACGGTGCATCTATCATTGCTTTGGCTGCTAATATTCAGTATGGTGTTGCGGGATCAGCGCTTGTTGCTGCAATTTTCTTGATTGCTTGCCTTAATGTATGTGTTGGCTTAGTCAGTTCTATTTCTGAGTATTTTGTTACAACAGAGCTTGGGGCGCACCTGAACTATAAACAGATTGCGCTTTGCATCGTTTTAAGTTCTGTGGTGTTTGCAAATTTTGGGCTTACCGCAATTCTGGCGTATTCCGTACCTGTCCTTTCTGCCTTATATCCCGTAACCATTATTTTGATGGTGTTGGGGCTTGCTGGTGGTAGTAAGCCTTCAACAGCATTTGCTTGGCGGTTGACTGTGGCAGTATGTATTGTTATCAGTACATCCATTGCAATAAGAAATGGATTTGCTCCAAAAGTTTGGATTCCATTTGATGTGCTGCCTCTTGCGGATGTAAGCCTTGCATGGCTTATACCTTCGATTGTAACGTTTGTATTATGCTGGATGTATAGTGTTGCTGCAGGTAAAAAGGGTTAAAGGGCATAGATAATACGCCTGCGCTGGCAACCAAATTACCCATAAGCTTAAGCATAAGTCTAGACATAAGCCTAAAAACACAATGGACTGGAAACACAAGTTTCCAGTCCAATTTTTGAGCCTTGTTTAGAAAGACTCTCTTATGCTACCTGCTGCAGTTACCCACTGCATGGTTTTGCTACTTACTTACTGTAGTCGTAAAAGCCTTTGCCTGCGTTAATGCCCAGCTCGCCAGCGTCAATCTTAGCCTTAAGCTTTGCGGCAATCTTTGCATGTATTGAGTTAGGGTTAGAAGCATCGGGTTGCATGGCATTGATGTTGTATGCCGTAGTGAGGCCAACAATGTCAAGAATGCGGAAGGGGCCTGCCGGGGCACCTGTGCCAAGCATCCAGGTTTTATCGATAGTTTCGGGGTCAGAGACGTCATTGGCCCAAAGTGCAAGACTGGAGTTAATAAAGGGGACAAGCATGGAATTGAGGATATAGCCAGGCTGTTCCTTATGAAGAAGTAGGGGAACCATACCAATTTGCTGAGCAAACTCTACGACCAGGTCGTAATACGTTTGGTCAGTGCCGGCATGACCCATAACCTCAGCGGTGTTATGAGCCCAAATCTCATTAGCAAAGTGCAAGGCGAGGTATTTCTCAGGACGGCCCGTAGCCTTGGCAAAAGTGCTGGGGAGCATGGTGGAGGAGTTGGTTGCTACAACCGTACGCTCGGGAAGATGCTTTGCAAGCTCTTGGTAAAAAGCAGTTTTTTGTGCGGGATCTTCTGCAATGGATTCAATAACAAAGTCTACATCTGCTGCTTCTTCATAGCTGGTAGTGAGTGTAAGGTTGTTGTATGCCGTGAGCACCTGTTCCTTAAGAGCATCAATGCCTGCTGCATCGGGCTTTTCTCCCCAGCTTGCAGGCCAAGCAGCGTGGATGTTTGTTTTTGCGTCTTCAAGGATGCCCAGATAGATGTCACGAAGACGATCAAACTTGGGGCGAGCACGCGTAATGGAGTCCTCAGAGCGGAGCCATACCGTGGTATCAAAGCCCTTAAATGCGGTCTGGAATGCAATCTGGCTGCCTAGAACACCGCCGCCTGCCACTGTTACTTTCTTAAAGCTCATGACAAACCTTCTTTCTTATAAAACGCGCGGAGTGCGCGTTGTGCAAACGTAAGCTACAACTGTTCTTCCCACAACAGGTATTTCAAAACGGGATTTTTTGTACTCCATAAAAAGATTGTATACAACCAATTTTGACGGGGATAAGAAAACCAAGTGTAAAAGGCACCTGTCGAGAGTGAAGAACTCCCGGCCATACAAGGAAGGATTTGAGTATGTCTTTGTTTGATGCTCTTGAGAAACGCCGTTCTGTTTATGCACTCAACAAGCATCTTCCTCTTTCTGATGAGGAAGTAGTGGACATTGTTAAGCGTGCGACTGAACTTACTCCCGACGCCTTTAATATGAAGAGCGCCCACGCCATTGTTGTTATGGGCAAGAAGCACGATGAGCTGTGGGATGCCATATATGACGCATTTGGCGGCAAGGTTTCTCGCGAGAAAATCGATGGTTTTAAAGCCGGTGCTGGCACCGTATTGTTTTACATTAACCAAAACAAGGTACATGCGCTCCAAGAGCAGTTTGTTTCGTATGCAGCAAATTTCCCCATCTGGGCCAACCAAGCAAACGGTATGCTGCAGTCTAACGTTTGGTCTGCTTTTGCCGAGAAGGGCATTGGAGCCAATCTTCAGCATTACAACCCTGTTATTGATAGTACGCTTGCAGAGATGTTTGATGTCCCTGAGGATTTTACGCTTGTTGCACAAATGGTATTTGGTGGCATTGCTGCTGCTCCTGATGATAAACCCGCAGATGACGGCACTCGCGTACGAGTGGTTCGTTAAGGGCTTATCAACCAATACGTTTCTCTTATAACCAGCCGCTTGTGAGCGTTGGGATGCTGGTGCCGAGGTTGCACAATACGTGTCACCTCGGTTTTTTGTGCCGATAATCCAGTGCTGCCTCCGCTGGGCTTCTCGAGAGGCGATGGGTGATGTGTAAAGCAAGTCAATCCTTTATGATTAGAACCACTGGTTAGATGCACGATTTGGTGTGGTTTTGTAAGGCATAGAGGATGGGGCATGAAGAAGGCTGTTCAAGATCAAAGGTTTCGCGAGGAGTATGCGCGAAAACTGAGCTACAAGCGCATAACCATAGGGATTGGTGTGGTGCTTGTGCTTGCTTGGTGTTTGGCTCGTTATCAATTTAAGGGCTTGCCTGCGCAGGTACTGCAAATGCTTGTAGGAACATTCTTTATTGCCTATAGCGTAAACGATATACGCTTTGCTTTTGCACAGTTGGATACTTTGGGCAAACTGAAGTGCATCTTGGGCATTGTGTTGGGCGTTCTGGTAATAGGGCAAGCGATATTCTCTGTGGTGGTGTCGGTATGAATAAACTAAAGGCTCGTTTTTATGCGCATCCTGTAGGTACGGCAATTGAGCTGTCATGCCTTCTTATTTTGATTGGCTACAACATAGCTTCCATAGGTTTGAAGATGTATAACTACCGCATGCAGCAAATGACGCTGGGCATGTGTTTTATTACGTTTGGTGTAACGGAGCTTATAATCAACCCCAAAAAGAGCAGTAAGCTGACCTCAGTTATCTTTGTGGTTCTTGGCCTTATAAACTGTGTCCTTGCTATTTTTCCTCACTAATACGCTGTTTGTTTTTCTTGTTGTGCTGAGCTTTACAAATATTTGACATTTTAAAAACTTGCGTTTGACATGCTACTTCTATTGTTTTAGTTGAGCGTTCGTATCGTTCAACATACCAACAAAAGGAGTGGTTCGCATATGGTAAAAAAGCTCATGCAAGGCGCTGCAAGGTTACGTGGATTGTTCTGTGTTGTGACCGTCATTAGTTGTGTGGTAGCTCTTG
This sequence comes from Atopobium sp., assembly GCF_034113385.1. NCBI lineage: Bacteria > Bacillati > Actinomycetota > Coriobacteriia > Coriobacteriales > Atopobiaceae > Atopobium > Atopobium sp. The sequence goes on from NZ_JAXEXL010000002.1 coordinate 41,625, forward strand.
TTGGGTTAAGTGCTTGTTCTTCTCAGGCGCCTTCTAGTAGTGCTTCATCAGGGGTATCTGGTGCAATTTCTGTTATTTCTCGCGAGGATGGTTCTGGTACTCGTGGTGCCTTTACCGAGCTGCTTAACATTGAGGATAAGCAGGGCAATGACGCCACTACCGCAAGTGCTGTGGTCAGTAACTCTACAGCAACGGTTATGACTACCGTTGCTGGCGATAAGGCCTCTATTGGTTACATTTCTCTTGGTGCTTTGAATGATACCGTCAAGGCTGTTACGGTTGATGGAGTAGAGCCTTCTGCCGCCACCGTTAAAGATGGCTCCTATAAAGTGGCACGTCCCTTCAATGTTGTTACTGGTGCTCAGCTAAGTGACAATGCAAAAGATTTTCTTGCCTTTATTCTTTCTTCTGATGGACAAAAGATTGTTGAGAATAACGGGTATGTGTGCGCTGTAGACAAGCCCCAGGCATATACCGCAACACAGGCCAGCGGCAAGATTGTTGTGGCGGGCTCCTCTTCTGTGACTCCCGTTATGGAAAAACTTGCAGAGGCATATCAAAAACTCAATCCTCAAGTATCTGTTGAAGTCCAGCAATCCGATTCGTCTACGGGTATTCAGGGTGCGCTTGATGGCGTATGCGACCTTGGTATGGCTTCTCGTGAGCTTAAGGATTCCGAGAAAGCAAAGGGTGTTTCTGCAACCAGTATTGCTATAGATGGCATTGCAATAATTATCAACAAAGATAATGCTCATACCAAACTTACCTCCAATCAGATTCGCTCCATCTATTTGGGTGAAGTATCTGATTGGTCGGAGGTGGCATAACAAGTATGCGCCACCTTTCAAAAGCAAACACGGCTTGGGAACGTATTGCAAAAGCATTGTTTGCCCTAGCTGCAGCCGTTTCAATCTGTGCGGTCATTTTAATCTGCGTGTTTCTCTTTGCGGGTGGCGCACCTGCTTTGAGCACCATTGGTCCTGCCAAGTTTTTACTTGGCAGGATTTGGAGACCTTCATCAGAGCTCTACGGTATCTTTCCTATGGTTTTGGGAAGTGTGTATGTAACGTTTGGCGCGCTGCTTATTGGTGTGCCTTTAGGCATTCTTACCGCCGCATATCTTTCTAGATTTGCAAAGCCTCGTATGTCCAAAGTACTTGCGCACGGCATTGATTTGCTTGCAGGGATTCCTTCTGTTGTCTTTGGATTTTTTGGCTTGATGGTGCTTGTTCCTCTTATTCGCGCAAGTTTCCATGTTCAGGGAATGAGTCTTCTTACTGCCAGTATTGTTTTGGGAATCATGATTTTGCCCACAATCGTTTCGGTTTCAAAGACTGCCATGGACTCGGTCCCAAACAGTTACTACGAGGGAGCACGCGCGCTGGGCGCAGATCATGAGCACGCAGTGTTTTGCACTATTATGCCCGCCGCTTCTTCAGGTGTGTTGGCTGCCATTACGCTTGGCATAGGTCGCGTTATTGGTGAGACCATGGCAGTCGTAATGGTTGCAGGTAATCAGCCTGTTATTCCAACAAGCATGGTGCGCGGTGTTCGCACGCTTACTGCAAATGTTGTTTTAGAAATGGGCTATGCGGCAGATGTGCATCGCGATGCACTTATCGCCACTGCCGTTGTTTTGTTTGTTTTTGTCTTGCTTATCAATTTGGTTGTTACTGCCCTTAAGACAAGGAGTGCTGCATGAGTGGGATCTATAGCGGCACCGCGCCGCGCCGAAAAATCTCTTCACGAGTGCTTGGAGTTCTTGTTCGGATGGCAGCACTTTTTTGTGGGCTTACCATTGTAACTATTGTGGGATACATCCTTCTTAAGGGCATTCCCAGCATTAACGCGGGTATGTTTGCGTGGACATATACCTCCGAGAATACCTCGATGGTTCCCGCGCTTATTAATACGTTACTCGCGGTGTTGCTCACGCTTGCCATTGCGGTTCCCTTAGGCATTATGGCTGCAATCTTTTTGGTTGAGTACACCGCTCGCGGCAATACCTTTGTTCGTGTGGTACGTATTGCAGCGCAAACGCTTACCGGCATCCCTTCGATTGTATATGGGCTGTTTGGCATGCTGTTTTTTGTTACCTTCTTACGGTGGGGTCTTTCATTGCTTTCTGGTTGTATGACGCTTTCTATCATGGTTCTACCAACCATTATGCGTACAACAGAAGAAGCCTTGCTTGCCGTTGATGATTCGTATCGTGAGGGCAGTTTTGGACTTGGTGCTGGGCGTCTTCGCACGGTTTTCTCGGTCGTGTTGCCCAGTGCTATGGCAGGTATTTTGGGAGGCGTCATCCTCTCTATTGGCCGCATTATTGGTGAGTCTGCAGCATTGATTTTTACAGCAGGCACAATTGCGCAGGTTCCTTTGGATGTGTTTGGGTCTGCGCGCACGATGGCGGTTCATATGTATGTCACGTCAAGCGAAGGCATGCACCTTGATGCAGCGTATGCAACGGCAGTAATTTTGCTGGTACTTGCACTTTTGGTAAATGGCTTGGCATCTTTTGTAGCTCAGAAAATGGCACAGAACAACAAGTAAGACATACATGGTATACAGCTTTTAAGAGAAGGAGGAGTCGTGCTTTAAGCGGGTGTACCAGGTATATCTGCTGCACGACAGCATAACAACAATGCAAGTCATAACTCAGCAAGAAAAAGCTCCTTCATTGGGGCTGACTCAAAAAATTGGTGTTCAGAATCTCAATTTGTACTACGGGACGTTTCATGCGCTGCATGACATTTCTCTGTCCATTCCTGCTCATAAGATTACGGCCTTTATTGGGCCTTCGGGCTGTGGTAAATCAACGTTGCTCAGGACGTTCAACCGCATGAATGATCTGGTTGAGGGGTGTCGCATTGAAGGCACTGTTATGCTTGACAATACAGATATATACGCACGTAGCTGTGATGTGAATCTGCTTCGTCGGCGCGTAGGCATGGTTTTCCAAAAGCCCAATCCGTTTCCCATGAGTGTCTTTGATAACGTTGCGTATGGTCCTCGAACCCATGGTATTCGCAATCGCCCACAGCTCGAAGAAATTGTCGAGAAATCCCTCAAGAAAGCGGCTATTTGGGATGAGCTTAAAGATCGTTTACACAAGAGTGCCCTTGGTCTTTCTGGTGGACAACAACAGCGTTTATGCATTGCGCGTGCACTGGCTGTTGAGCCTGAAGTGTTACTTTTAGATGAGGCAACAAGCGCTTTGGACCCAATTTCTACGGGCAAGATTGAGGATTTGAGCCAAGAGCTTAAGCGCGACTATACCGTTGTGATGGTTACCCACAACATGCAACAAGCAGCACGCATTTCAGATATATGTGCGTTTTTCCTGCTGGGCACTATGGTTGAGTTTTCTGGCACGCATACGTTGTTTAGTCATCCGCAAGATACACGTACCGAAGATTACATTTCTGGAAGGTTTGGATAAGACATGAGAAATAGGTTTAATGCGCAACTTCAGATGCTTGATGCACAAACGCTTGTCATGGGAACTTCTATTGAAGATGCTGTTACGCAAAGTGTTGATATGCTGGAAAATCCCCATGAAGCAATCCTTGAGTGCGTTATTGAAGGTGATGATGACATAGATCATCAAGAGCGTGAGATTGAGTCGTTGTGTCTTAAGCTGCTTTTGATGCAACAACCTGTTGCAACGGATTTGCGCCACGTTTCTGCTGTTCTTAAAATTGCTGGTGATATGGAACGCATTGGAGATCAGGCTGCTAATATTGCCGAGATACTCATGGCGGGTTCATGGGCTCCTAAACAGGGCTTACAAGACAGTATGGTGGCGCTTGGTCGTCGTGCTCAGCATATGGTGCATGCAGCAATGGAAGCATATTCCAAAAATGATGGGGCACAGGCTCGTTTGGTTATAGAGCGCGATAAAGACGTTAACACCTCTTTTAACAGCGTTCGCGAGAAGATTGTTGCAGAAATCCGTCATCAAGAAGGGCCTGTTCCCATGCTTGTTGACGCACTCATGATTGCAAAATATTTTGAACGCATTGGTGACCATTCAAAAAATATTTGTAACTGGCTAGAATATAAATTAGAAGGGATTTATAAGACGGAACGCATCTGATAGGAACATACCTCATGATTTTCTATCTTGAAGATGACTCACACATTCGTGACCTCGCGCTCTATGCGCTTGAGCGTACTGGGTATGAGGCTCGTGGGTTTTCTCGCGCGGCAGAGCTCTATGCAGCGCTTAAAACTACCGTTCCCGATCTTATTCTGTTAGATGTCATGCTTCCTGAAGAGGATGGCGTGCATGTTCTTACCCAGTTGCGCGCAAATCAAGCTACTCAAGATATTCCCGTGATGATGCTTACGGCAAAAAGCACTGAGTACGATAAGGTCAAAGGGCTTGATGCTGGTGCAGATGATTATCTTACGAAGCCTTTTGGCATGATGGAGCTTGTTTCCCGTGTGGGTGCGTTATTGCGCCGAGACGAGCGCGCGCGTCGTCATGCACAAACACGCAAAGATATCCAGGTGCAGCCAAGTGCGACGCTAATAACAGACGAGCCTGTGCCAGCGCAAGAACAGCATGAAGCTCAGCTGTTAGAGGTGGGCAGCATCACACTTGATCCAGGTCGGTATAAAGTTTGTGTTGCGGGCAAAGAAGTACGTCTTACCCATAAGGAGTTTGAGCTTTTACGCTATCTTTTGGAAAAACGTGGGTTTGTACTGACGCGCACGCAGATGCTTGAGCATGTGTGGGGGTATCGTGATGGGTATGAGACGCGCACGGTTGATGCTCATATTTTGACGCTTCGCAAAAAGATTGCTGATATTGATCAGGCGGCTGCTGAGTGCATAGAGACTGTCCATGGCGTTGGCTATAGGGTGCAGGGACGGTAATGTTTGTGGGTGTGTCTCAAGAGAAAAGCATTGCTCGCACCATTGCCTTAAGCATTGCGGTTGTTGTGACTGTTATTGTGCTCTTAGCTGCTGTCATACTGTCGTATACGGCATATTCTTTTATTGATTCTCAGACCGATGCAGAAGTACTCATGCGCACAGAGGCGCTGGCATCAGCAGTGAATGGTTCTGACGGTGATGATGTTACCGTTATTAAAAACCAACTCAAGATTGCACCTGCGTATGTACGCGTAACGCTTATTGAACATGATGGAGCCGTTGTCTACGACAACTTTGCTAACGCGTCTACGCTTAAGAACCATGCAGATAGACCAGAAGTAAAACATGCCATGGTAACGGGGCAGGGTTCCAGCGCTCGCCGCTCAGATACGCTTAGTGAGGAGAGCATCTATCGAGCTGTGCTTTTGGATAATGGCATGGTATTGCGCGTGGGTATTGCACAATCCAATATTTGGGGTGTGTTTTTTACCATACTTCCGTTTTTGGTGGCTGTTTTGGTAGGTGCAAGCATCGTCTCGGTTATTGCGGGGCGCATGGTGGCACGTGGTTTTGTACACAAACTTGATGCTATTGATCTTGATCATCCCAACACAGCGCAGGTACCAAAAGAACTCCGTCCTCTTTTGGGTCGTATAGAAGACCAGCAAATTCGTCTTTCCGAGAAGGACGCGGATCGCCGTCGCTTTACCTCAAATGCTTCTCATGAGCTTAAAACACCTCTTACCGTTATTTCGGGGTATGCCGAGCTCATTGCAGGTGGATTGGCACTTCCAGAAGATGTTCCGCAATTTGCTCGCTTGATTCATGCAGAAGCTGTTCATATGCGTGAGATTGTTGATGATTTGTTGGCGCTTTCACATTTGGAAGATTCAAGTGTTATGGCTATTGATTTTTCTGAATCGGTTTCACTTGCGCGTATTGCTAACGAGACTGCTCAGCGCGTAAAAGTCGAGGCAGAGCGTCGTAATGTCACGCTTGTGGTAGACATATCTGATGAAGCTGTGCTTACTGAGGACGTGGTTATTACCGGCAATGCACGACTGATTTCCGAACTTGTCCTCAATCTTATAGAGAATGCTGTGCGCTATAACGTTGATGGCGGAAGGGTAGTGGTACGCGCACATACCAATGATGACCAGCACGCTTGTCTGGTTGTGTCAGATACGGGTGTGGGCATACCTTGTGCATTGCGCGAAAAAGTGTTTGAGCGCTTTTATCGTGTGGATACAAGTTCTTCTCGCGATACAGGCGGTACTGGCCTTGGTTTGGCAATTGTTAAGCATATTGCTCAGCTGCATGGTGCAGAAATCCGTGTGGAAGATAACGTTCCTCAAGGCACGGTGTTTGAGGTGCGGTTTCCTCGTTAATTTATATGTATCGGTGCACATATTGGTGCACACAGTATCCGCGTACTTTCTTGTTTAGACATACCACCATGGGGTATAGTAGTGTCAAGCTAATAAACCCCCAAGGGGTATATGGAAGGAACAGACATGGCAGAATGCCCCACGCGTCACTTAAAACATACGCCGCGTTCAGAGCAGCTGGTAAAGGATGCAACAACGCGTCTTAATCGTGCGATTGGCCAGCTTAATGGTGTTAAGCAGATGATTGATGAAGGTCGTTATTGTGGTGATGTCCTCGTGCAGTTGGCGGCAGCGCAAAGTGCCGTCAAAGCGGTGTCGCGCATGTTGTTAGAGGACCATCTGCAAAGCTGTGTGGTTGAGGAAATTCAGCAAGGTAACACGGAAGTTGTCTCTGAAGTGGTGGACCTGCTTAAGAAGTTCTCGTAAGGACGTACTATGGGTAAGCAAAATGAGCTTCAGGCCCAAGCGGCAGTTGAGGTATTTGATATTGAGGGTATGACTTGCGCTGCATGTCAGGCGCGTGTGCAACGTGTTGCTCAGGCGGTTGACGGTGTGCTTAGCGCGCAGGTTAACCTGCTCAAAAACTCGATGGAAGTCAGCTATGACGGCAGCGCTCAAACAATTCACAACATTGTACAAGCTATCGATAAGGCCGGGTATGGTGCAACGCCTCGCACTGTGCGCCAGGATCTGGGAGCCGATGCTGGCTTCGGGGTTGGTACAAGCACGGCAGCAGCTGCAACGGTTGATCCTGCTGTAAATGCACAAAAGGCTATTGACCATAAGCGCACACAGCTTATCTGGTCAATGGTTTTCTCGATACCTTTGTTTTATGTGGCTATGGGCCCTATGTTTGGTTGGCCGTTACCGTTTGCTTTAGACACTATGCAAGGCATGGGAGTTCGTGCGTTGTTAGAGCTTGTGCTTGCTACGCCCATACTTTTTGTTAATCGCGAATACTTTGTAACGGGCTTTAAGTCTTTGTTTTACTTAGCTCCCAATATGGATGCACTGATTGCGTTGGGTTCCGCTGCGTCATATGGCTATAGCTTGGCAGGCTTGTTCCAAATTATGTGGGCGTATGGATTTGGCCAGACTCATCTGGTGGCTCATGTGGCACATGAGTTGTACTTTGATTCTGCAGCTATGATTTTGACACTCATTACCTTGGGAAAGTTTTTTGAGGCACGCGCTAAAGGCAAGACTACAAACGCTCTGTCTTCTCTTATGGATTTGGCGCCCAAGACTGCAACGGTTGTGCGTGATGGTGCAGAGGTTGTTGTGCCTACCAACCAGGTAGTTGTGGGCGATGTAGTTGTTGTGCGTGCAGGAGAGTCTGTGCCGGTAGATGGCACTATTCTTGAGGGCTCGGGCGTGTTGGATGAGTCTGCCATTACGGGTGAGCCTCTTCCGGTAAGCAAGCAAGTGGGCGAGCATGTGGTTGGTGCTACGGTTTCTCAGACTGGTTGGTTTACTATGCGTGCCGATGCAGTTGGAGAAAACACTGCTCTTGCAGGTATTATCCGTTTGGTAGATGAGGCAACCAACACCAAGGCGCCTATTCAACGGGTAGCAGACAGTATTGCCGGCGTGTTTGTGCCTACAGTTATGGCTATAGCAGCACTTACCTTTGTAGCATGGCTGTTTATCTTTGCTCCTGGAGAAGGGGCGGTGGCGCTTAACCATGCTGTGTCGGTGCTTGTAATCTCTTGTCCGTGTGCGTTGGGGTTAGCTACACCAACTGCGGTTATGGTGGGCACGGGTCGTGGCGCCAAGTTTGGCATCCTTATTAAGGGTGCAGAAGTGCTAGAAACTGCAGGCACGTTAGATACCGTTGTGTTTGATAAAACAGGCACGATTACGGAAGGCAAGCCCAGTGTTGTCTCTGTCATTCCTGCTCAGGGAGTGGATGAGTCTGAGCTTTTAAGCTATGCGCTGGCCATTGAGTCTAAATCTGAACATCCTTTGGCAAAAGCCCTTGTTACATATGCTACCGAGAAACTCGCTGAGCTTGCCAGCGATACAAACATGAGCACCAGCGTACAGCATATGGATGCCGTGGAAGATTTTACTCAAGTAGCGGGTGCAGGTCTGAGTGCTTCTATAGGAGGCAAGAGCGTATTTGCAGGCAATGCAGGTCATATGCAAGCACATAACATTGCTATTACAGAGCTGCTTGCTTATGCCGATGCAAGCATGGAGCAGGGCGCTACGCCTTTGTTCTTTGGCGTAGAGAATCGTGCTTTGGGCATGATTGTTGTGAGCGATGCTCTAAAGCCGCAGTCTGTTCAGGCTGTGGATCAGCTGCATGCATTAGGACTTCGCACGATTATGCTTACGGGCGATCAAGAAAAGACGGCGCGTGTGGTAGCACGGGCAGTTGGCATAGACGAAGTTATTGCGGGCGTACTTCCTGATCAAAAGGAACATACGATTCGAGAACTTCAGGCATCTGGTAAAACAGTTGCTATGGTGGGCGACGGAATCAATGATGCTCCAGCTTTAGCGCGCGCAGATGTGGGCATTGCTCTTGGTGCTGGTACAGATATTGCGATAAGTTCTGCTGATGTAGTGCTCATGCATTCCAACCCTGCAGATGTGGCAACGGCCATTGAGCTATCACGTGCCACGGTAGCTGACATTCATCAGAATCTATTCTGGGCGCTGTTTTATAACGTTATTTGTATTCCAGTGGCTATGGGCGTCTTGGTCCCCTTTGGCATTACGCTTAATCCCATGATTGGCGCTTTGGCCATGGGTTTCTCGTCCGTGTTTGTGGTATCTAATGCCTTACGCTTGTTTGGTTGGAAGCCCAGTAGCGCGACGGATGTAGCTCAGACAGAAACCACAGCGCCTGAAGCCGATGCAGGAGACGCAGCTTCTGCACGTCCAATCAATGAAGTTAGTACTATTGCCTCGTATGAGGCACAAGAGAAAGGAAACACTCCTATGGCGCGTAAGACACTTTCTATTGACGGCATGATGTGCCAACACTGTGCTGCTCACGTTACCGAGGCGCTTGAGGGCGTGCGTGGCGTAAAGAACGTTGTTGTTTCACTTGATAGCAAAACTGCAACGCTTGATGCAGGCTTGTTGGTATCTGACGATAAGCTTATTAAGGCTGTTGAGCAAGCGGGTTATACGGTAACTAGCATTGCGTAATCTGTGCAGGCGTGTAGCCCGCTTAGGCATGTAAATCGTACTGGCGTATAGCCCGTGCTGGTGCAAAAGGGCTACGTGGAAATGTAGGTAAGTCAAGGCATTAGTCTTGGCAGGAAACCCTCTGAGCCAGTGAGCGAAGTGCAAAAATAATAACGAGAAGTGCTACAGAAAGCAGCACAATGGTGCCGCCTGGTTTAAGGCCAAGGTAGAAAGAAATGGTAAGGCCAACAAGGGTGGAAACAACTCCTACGCTACAAGCAACTATGCAGGTAATCTTCCAGCTTTTTGCTAATTGGAGTGCGCAGGCAACAGGAATTACCATCATTGATGAGACCATGAGTGAGCCAACCGTGCGTGAAGCTACGGCAACTACTAGTGCAGTTACCGCTACAAAGGCAGCATTCATGACGGGTAAGTTGACGCCAGAAATGCGTGCTTGAGTTTCATCATAGGCAAGCAAAAACAGTGAGCGACGTGCAGTAATACAAAAGACTACTGCAACTACCGTAATGCCAAGCACAAACAAGGTTTCTTCGTTAGATACCGTGAGAATGCTGCCAAATAAGAAAGCACTAAAGTTTGCAGCATTCGGGACAAAGCCAGATAGCACGCCAGCCAAACCAATGCCAGCAGCAAGTACCACAGCAACAGCAAGTTCGGATTGCTCCTTAAAGCGGCTGCGAATAGCTTCAACGCAAAACGCACCAGCTAAACAGGCGGCTGCCGCACCAAATACGGGATTAACGCCACCAATAAGGCCAGCGGCTACACCCGCAAGGGAAGTATGAGACAGTGCGTCACCTACCATGGAAAGTCTGCGCAGTACTACCGTTACGCCAATAAGTGGTAGCGCAATGCCCAGCAGCAGGCCAATGATAAGGCTACGCTGCATAAATGCGTACGCTAACATTTAGACCTCCTGCTTACTACAAGAAGACGTGGACGCATGCAGACAACCGCCTTCTAGCATCATGCAACTGCCACCAGCAAGGTTAATGGCATCTTGATCATGCGTTACCAGCAAGATTGACAGCGCACGCTGCTGTTTAATGCTGTCAATGAGTTCAAAGAAGTCATGGGTACTTTGCTGGTCAATGCCGGTAGTTGGCTCGTCTAAAATAAGAAGATCAGGCAAAGAGGCCATAGATGCTGCCAGTCGTACACGCTGCAATTGCCCTCCCGAGAGACTACCAATGATTTGATGGGCAAAGTCCTGCATACCTACCTGTTCCAACGCCTCATACGCACGGGTACGACGAGCCTTACTGCCGCGTATTTTTGTACAACTTGCTTGCACAAGCTCTAAAGAAGTAGCAGGAAAGCGAAGGGCACTGGTGGGTGGTAGTTGTTGAACATAGCCAACGCGTCCCCAGTTTTCAAAGCGTGAAGCATCAATGCCAAAAAGCTCTGCGGTTCCTTTTTGAGGAATAAGCTCACCAATGGCAGTTTTTATGAGCGTAGATTTACCTGCGCCATTGGCTCCAAGCAAAACCAACGTATCTCCCCAGTTGAGCGTGAGAGATACGTTGGACACTATTTGTTTTTTGCCCAAACGCACACTTACCTGAGTAAGCGATAAGGGCGGCGCGGCAAGAGTACTATATTCACCGCGCGGGTCGTTTATCACGAAAGAGCACCTACCAGCTTCTTGAGATTAGAGCGCATGACCGAGAAGTAATCTTCGCCAGCAGCAATTTCATCATCACTCAAGCCCTCGAGTGGGTTGAATTCCTCCATTTTTGCGCCAGCTTCCTCGGCAATTGCCTTAGCTACTTTGGGGCTTACCAGTTCTTCACTAAAGATAGTGGTTACCTTGTTCTTTTTAACGTAATCCGCAATCTCTGCCATGCGCTTTGCATCGGGCTCAGCTTCAGCATCAATATCTCCAATGGAGTACTGGGTCAGACCGTACCTGTTACAAAGGTACCCAAAAGCGGCATGAGAAACCACAACAGTTTTCTGAGAAGTGGTTTTAAGCTGCTCAGCAAACTCGGCATCTAGCTTGTCACATTCAGCTTCCCATTTAGCAAAGTTGGCAGTGTAAGTATCCTTGTTGGCGGAGTCAAGTTTAACCAGGCTATTCATGATGTTTTTCATCTCTGCCTTGGCGTTTTGCGGGTCAAGCCAAACATGAGGGTCATAGGCGCCATGGTCATGATCATGTTCTTCTTCCTTATGATCATGCTCTTTTTCATGCTCATGTTCGGGGTCTGTTTTGGCGGCTTCGAGCAGAGTAATGCCATCGGATGCAGCCAGCGCTTCTGGAGCGTTACTGCCTAGGCTCTTGAGGGTGTCATCTACCCAGTGCTCCATACCAGCTCCGTTATACACGAGCAGTTTGGCATCGGTAAAGCGAACCATGTCAGAAGTGGAAGGTTCCCAATCATGGGGCTCGGTACCAGTGGGGACGAGTGTCTTAACCTCGATTTTATCGCCACCAATTTTTTGAGCAAAGTCTGCCATGGGATAAAAGCTTGCAAGTACCTGCAGCTTAGAGCCGCTGGCAGCACCATTGGTGGCAGTAGGCTTATTGCAGCCCGAAAGTCCTAGTAAGGCAGGGGCAACTACCAATGCCGTAGCTCCGCTCAAACGCAAAAAATCAGCGCGCGTCATGTTCTTGTGCATGCTCTTCTCCAAATCCTAGTGATTGGTGTGGTGAGAAAGGCAATCAGGACAAGTACCATATAAAACGGTTTTGTGCGAATCTACCTCAAAGCCATGGTGAGCCTTGATGTGCGAGGTAAAGTCATCCACCATGTTGCAAGCAAGGGGAAATGCCTTGCCGCACTCCAAACAAACGAGCTGAGCTGCATTTTGCTCGGGGGAGAGGCGATAGAGTGCTTCACCTCGAGGAGAGATGGCCTTAAGGAGCTCGTGCTTGGCAACCAGATGCTCCAAATTGCGATACACCGTGGTACGACCAATTTCGCTGCCAGCCGCACGGAGGGCCTCATGCACACCGTCTACCGTGAGGTAGCGCTGAGTGTTATTGCTCAGGCAAGCGAGAATGTCTTCTCGCTGACGAGTTTTATAAGAGCCGCGCTGAGGCATAGCAGGAACCTTTCTCGTTTTCAATATGAAATCGAAAACCAATTTCATACTAGGACAATGAGAAGAGATGTCAATAATTTTTTTTAAGCTCTTCTTATGCTAATCGCATAACGTTGCAGGTAGTTTATACCCAAATGCAGAACTATGCCCAATCACACGGGATTTGCGCATAGCTTTATGTATAGATTTACACGTGAGGATGGGTATAGGGATGAGTATGGCAAACGTGCAGAGATGCTATGAACGTGGAGCTGCAAGATGGAAAAACCAAGCGTATCAAGCGTATCAAGTGCGTCAAGGGTAGAGAGGAATGCAGCCCGTCAGCTGTTGTTTGCTCAGGCAACGGCAGGCACTCTGGAACGTGGACAAAATCTGTTTCATGTCGGAGAGGCTTGCGACACGTTGTGGCTGGTAGACTCGGGGCGCTTGCGCTTGGTGTCTGTGCTGCCCGACGGACGCGAGTTGGTGCGTGATGTGGTGAGCGCTGGAGAAACCATTGGTATGGCGTTGCTGGTAGATGGGGCAGCATATCCCTATACTGCGCAAGCGCTGGATGACGTGGAGTATAGACGGGTTTCTCGACAACAGGTGCTGGATTTGGTGGAGCATCAGCCTTTTGTAGCGTTGGCGATTTTGCAGGCGATGAGTGTAAAGTTGCGTCAGGCAAACGAGCGAAATGCTATGCTTGCTCAAAAGAATCCGCTGGTACGATTGGCAGCGTTTTTGTTGGAGCGGTCGGCGCGTTTACAATCAGAGTCCATTGAGCTAACGGTGGATGATTTGGGTGCTGCGTGCGGTATGCGTCGTGAGACGGCAAGCCGCAAGGTTGGTGAATTGTGTGATCTTGGGCTGGTTGAGCGCGTGGGTCAAAGTGGGATTAGGATTGTAGACAAGGCGGGTTTGCAAAGGCTAGCTGGAAGAGTATAGGGGAGTCATATGCCAGATAAGCGCAATGATGTTATTAGCTGGGACGAGTTCTTTATGAGGGTTGCTCTGGCAGCGGCCATGCGCTCCAAAGATCCGCGCACGCAGGTTGGTGCTTGCATTGCTGACAAGCATCATCGCATTTTGTCGGTGGGCTACAACGGCACCCCTTCTGCAATCTCTGATGATGAGTTTCCTTGGGGTGATTCGAGCGATCCTTTGGACGATAAACATAGCTATGTGATTCATGCTGAGGCAAATGCCATCTTGAATTATCGTGGCAACCTTAAGGACATGCAGGGCGCTACGGTGTACGTAACGCTGTTCCCTTGTCATGAGTGCGCCAAGATGTTGGCTCAGGCAGGTATTGGCGAGGTCGTGTACTCATCCGATAAATACAACGGTACAACCGATAATTTGATTGCGCGCCGCGTGCTGGAGAATTGCGGTATTGGTTTTAGGCAAGTGCTTGTTACTGATTAATCGCAATTAACCCTCGGCACTATCCAAAAATGCGCCGGTTTGGCGGTTCCACAGCTTGGAATATTCGCCGCCAGCCTCTGCAAGCTGTGCATGCGTGCCATCTTCAACAATCTTGCCGTCAGATAAAACCACAATGCGGTCTAAAGACGCAACGGTAGACAGACGGTGGGCAACCACAATGGCAGTACGGCCTTTCATGAGGTTTACCAGCGCGCTCTGTACCAAGGCTTCACTTTCTGAGTCAAGAGCAGAGGTTGCCTCATCCAACACTAAGATGGGGGCATCAGTTAAAATGGCGCGCGCAATGGCAATGCGCTGGCGCTGACCGCCAGACAATTTAACCCCACGTTCACCAACCATGGTTTCCATACCCGCAGGAAGATGGTTAATAAACTCGAGTGCATTTGCCTGACGTGCGGCCTCATAGATTTGCTCGTCAGACGCGTCGGGACGGCCATAGGCAATATTCTCTTTAATGGAGCGATGAAACAGCAACGCCTCTTGCGGTACGTATGCCACTTGTCTGCGCAAACTTTGCTGTGTGGCATGGCTAATATCCTGACCATCAATGTAGATGTGTCCATCTTGGACATCAGACAAGCGCAGCAAAAGCTTGGTAAGCGTGGTTTTGCCAGAGCCAGAGTGGCCAACTAAACCAACGCGTTGACCAGCAGGAATGTGTAGGTTTAAATCTTCAAAGACCTTATCGTTTTGAGCGGCATCTATGTAGGCAAAGCCCAGATGATCAAAATCAATGGTGCCGTTGGTAACAACAAGAGGTTGTGCGTCAGGATCGTCTTCCACTAAGCGAGGCTCATCCAAGATTTTGGTCATTTCTGCGGCGTCACCGATGGCGCGGTTAATTCGTTGCATCATGGAATTGATGTAGTTAAAACGCATGGACAACTGGTAGGTGTAGGTAAAAATCATAACCAGTGTACCAGCGGAAATGCCAAACCATGCGTTGCCGCCGGCTACAAAAATAGATGTAACAAGCATGATGATGGTAATAAGACCACTCGTGGTAAAGCCGCGTTGCATCATGGCGCGCATGGAGCGATTGGCAGCGGTCATAGCCTGGGTATCTGCGTCGTTAAAGAGCTGTTTTTCAAAGTCTTCTCGGCCACATGTTTTAACAGCCAAAATGTTGGTTACTGCATCAGAAAGGACGCCAGAAAGTTTGTTTTGCGCTGCGGAGGTCTCCACAGATAGAGGGACAATGCGCTGGTACATACGGGTGGCAACAATCACATAAAGCACGAGCATGATGGCTAGTAACACTACAAAAGAGGGGACCACAGGAGCTAGCATAACAACCGTGCAAACAACTGAGGCAAGCGTAGGAATAAGTGAGTACACCACCACATCAACCAGGGCGGAATAGCCGCCCATAAACCGTGTGGTTTGCGATACAAGTGAGCCACCAAAACGGATGGTATGAAAGGTCATGGATTGGTTGGAAAGTGTGTCAAAACACAGGCGGGAGAGCTGGTAGTCTCCGTTAATTTCCAGTTTGTATACCGAGTAATCTTGCAGTTTGGAACAAATCTGCCCTACAGCATTAACGGCAAGTAGGGCTAGTATGTAGCCACCAAATACTTGCCACACGCGGTTGGCGGGAACAAAAGATGCCTGGACGCGGTCTACAATAAGGCTCATGACCCAAGTATTTATGTAGGTAAGAAGCACTACATACGCAATAGAAGTAAAGACTGCTAAGGCGGCAGCACCTGGTTTAAGTTTAGTCACGCACCAAAAACGCCAGAGCGTACGGCGCACAACAGCTTTGTCAAGCTGCGTGGTAGAGCGGTAAGACATCCCAATCCTTCCTGCGTTTTTAGGTTCTATACTTCGATGCTCAAGAAGTTTTGATCGATAGTAATTTTGCACATGGCTTGTGGATAGCGCTTCATGACCATCTGGGCAATTGCCTGTTTGAGCTCTTCATCGGTCATAGGCAAATTAAGGGGGCGCACACAGTCAAAAATAATGTTGGTGTGCGTGGGACCAGGGACGCAGCGCAGGTCATGAATGGTAAGACGTGGATCAATAGAGCGCACGCGCCGTGCAATCCAGTTATGCAAATCATCAAGATTGGGGTCGTTAGTTACTATGGGATCATAGTGCAATACGCACACAATGCCTTCTTCCTGAAAGCGTTGCTCAATGTTGTCTATGGTGTCATGGCTTTGTAAGGGGTCAAGCTCTGCTGCCATCTCTACATGAGCGCTGATAAACACTCGTCCAGGGCCATAGTTGTGCACCATAAGATCATGGGTGCCCAAGACACCTTCGTAGCTCATGATGGCATCATGGATGTATTTCACCAGCTTAGGGTCTGGCGCAGATCCCAAAAGCGGATCGATAGTATCTTTAATCAGGCCAAAACCACTATATACAATGTATGTAGCAACAGCTAGGCCAGCCCAGCCATCAAAATTAAAGCCGATAAGTGCAGATAACAGGTTTGCCATTAAAACAGCTGAGGTGCTAATAACGTCATTGCGCGCGTCTACTGACGCGGCAATAAGCGCACTAGAATCGATTTTCTCACCAACGGACTCGTTAAACGAAGATAGATACAGTTTGGTTATGATGGACGCAACAAGGACAAGAGCAGCGGGAACACCAAAGTGGGCAGGTGTAGGACTTACAATCTTCTCAAGAGATGTTCTGAACAGCTCCACGCCAATGACCATGACAATAACAGCAACAACCAGGCCACTTAGGTATTCATAGCGACCATGACCGTAGGGGTGCTCAAGATCTGCTGGTTTAGCAGCCAACTTAAAGCCAAAGAGGGAAATGATATTACCGCCTGCATCAGAGAGGTTGTTAACGGCGTCTGCAAAGATAGAAACTGAACCGGATAGCAGGCCAACAAGTGCTTTAAACACAAACAAAACTCCGTTAAAGCCAATGCCTGCAAGCGCGGCGGCAGCGCCGTAAGCGCGACGGTCTTTGGGGTTTGTTAAGTCGGTTGCACCGGGAGCCAAATGGCTCATAATCCATTGTTCCAACGTGGTATCCATTTCAACTTGAGGCTCTGGTGTGCTTTACGGTGATATTTACCCAGTTGAGCTTTGGCTATCGTGCGAATTGGCTTTCTGAGAGAAAAAATGTCCGAACACACCGTTAGACTTAGTCCGTAAAACAGTTTGTAACACAAGCGGTGCTTCATGGGGCACCATGCTGCACTCAGATTTGATTTTTGCGGAGCATACATGTCTAACGAGCAAGATTCTTTATTTGTTGCCAGGCCAAGCATTGATTTAGCCACCCTTAATGAGGCTCAGCGTGCAGCTGCAACCTGTACGTCTGGTCCATTGCTTGTGCTTGCAGGGGCTGGTTCGGGTAAGACGCGTGTACTTACCTATCGTATTGCACATATGATTGCAGATGAAGGCGTGCGTCCGTGGCAAATTCTGGCTATTACCTTTACGAATAAGGCTGCCGCAGAGATGCGTGAGCGTCTTAATGCATTGCTTCCCAATGGCACACGCGGCATGTGGGTATGCACGTTTCATGCCATGTGCGTGCGTATGTTGCGCGAGGATGCGGATTGTCTTGGCTTTCAGCCAAACTTTACTATTTATGATGATGATGACTCAAAACGTCTGATAAAAGCCATTATGAATGACTTGGATATTGAGCCTAAGTCGTTCCCACTTACTGCTATTCGCGCTCAGATTTCCGCTGCTAAAAACGCTCTAATTACTCCTGAGCACATGAGTGATGAGGCACAAAGTCCGCTTGAGCGCAAAAGTGCACAGGTTTACCTTGAGCTGCAGCGTCGTTTGTTGCGCGCAAACGCCATGGATTTTGATGACCTTCTTGTTAATGCGTATGAGTTGTTGTCCAAACATCCCGATGTGTTAGAAAAATATCAGCTGCGTTTTGTGCAGATTTCTGTGGATGAGTACCAGGATACCAACCATGTGCAGTACAAAATTACCAATTTGTTGGCAGCTCGTACGCGCAATCTTATGGTTGTTGGTGATGATGATCAGTCCATTTACTCATGGCGTGGTGCAGATATCCAAAATATTTTGGACTTTGAGAAGGACTATCCAGATGCCAAGGTAGTTAAGCTTGAAGAGAATTATCGTTCTACGGGTCATATTTTGGCAGCAGCAAATGCCGTGGTTTCCAATAACTCGCGTCGCAAGTCAAAGCGCTTGTTTACGTCGCGTGGTGATGGGGATACGGTGCGGGTATATCAAGCTGCCGATGAGCGCGATGAGGGTCGTTGGATTGGCTCAGAAATCGATAAAGTCCATGATGCAGGCACAAGCTACGATGACATTGCGGTATTTTATCGTACAAATGCACAATCCCGTATTTTAGAAGACATGCTCTTGCGTGCAGGTGTCCCTTACAAGATTGTGGGCGGAACACGGTTCTTTGATCGTCAAGAAATTCGTGATGTAATGGCCTATCTCAAGCTGGTTGTTAATCCCGATGATGACGTAGCAGCTCTTCGTGTTATCAATACACCACGGCGCGGCATTGGCACTACGTCCATACATAAGATTGCAGAGTATGCAGCTTCTCAGGGCATTTCCTTCTTTAGTGCCGCGCAGGCGTGTGTGGCTGAAGTGGGCCTACTATCCACTAAGGTGCGCAATGCCCTGGCGGAGTTTACCAATGCTATTGAATCCAGCCGCCACCTTTCTGGGGATTTGGCAGATGTAGTAGAAGCTATTGTCGAGAAAAGCGGCATTATTCATGCGTATGAAGCCGAGAATACTATGGAGTCGCGCGGCCGCATCGAGAACGTGCAGGAATTCTTTGGTGTTGCAGCGGAGTTTGATGAAGATCATGAAGACGCGGCAGAAACACTTGAATCTATCGAGCAACTCAAAGAGGCTGGTGCTATACCTGTCGGCGAGCTTGATGCCTCTGGTATAGCTGCAACAGGTAGCGCCGTTACGGCTGCCAACCTGCGACCTCCTGTGGCAGCAGAAAAACTTCCAGCTCTTATAGAATGGCTTGCCCTGCGCAGTGATTTGGATTCTCTTGCAGGTTCTACAAGTGCAGTTACTATGATGACCATTCACTCTGCTAAGGGCCTTGAGTTTCCCGTTGTCTTTGTGGCGGGTATGGAGGATGGCATTTTCCCACATACTGCGTATGAAGCAGATCCTGCATCATTGGAAGAAGAGCGCCGTTTAGCATACGTTGCTATTACACGAGCAGAGCGCCGTTTATATCTTACCTATGCCGTAACTCGCCGAACGTACGGCTCTACGCAGGCTAATCCACGCAGTCGTTTTCTTAACGAGATTCCAGAGGAGCATATTACCAAGGTAGGTGTAGGTTCATATGCCTTCTCGGGAGTGGGTTGGGAAAAGCGTGGTGACCGCCGGGGAACCTATGGTTCTGGGCAAGGCTCTGATATGTATGGTGGGCGTGTCTTTGGTGCTGCTACCCGTTCATCTAACTTGGGTGCTCACAAAAGTGCTCATACGGGCTCGAGTTTTGCGGACTTTGCTACAGACAGCGTTGCTCGTACAGAGTGTACGGATTCACAAAGCTTTGCTGCGGGAGATAACGTTTCTCACAAGACGTTTGGTCCTGGTGTGGTAACTGCTGTGGATGGAGACACTATTGAGGTTGTCTTTAGCCGTACAGGAAAGAAGAAAAAGCTCATGAAGGGTTTTGCGCCCATTGTTAAGGTAGAGGGATAGCCATGAAGCTCGGTATTATTTGTGCCATGGATGTGGAAGCAGCGCTGCTCAAGGAGCATATGCACAATACGGCAGTTACTACCTACGCACACATGGATTACGTTGAAGGTATGCTTGAAGACTGTTCGGTTGTGGTAGTACGCTGCGGCATTGGTAAAAGCAACGCAGCGGTGTGCGTGCAAAATCTGGTAAATCACTTTGGCGTAACGCATATTATTAACTCAGGAGCAGCGGGATCGCTGGATAACCGTATTGATATTTTGGACATTGTGGTTTCAACCGATGTTATCCATCATGATGTTGATGCAACTATTTTTGGTTATGCAGCTGGTGAAGTTCCTGGTTTAGGGGTAGCGGCCTTCCCTGCGGATGAAGCACTGCGCCGTGTGGTACTTCAGGCCATTGCTCAGGCTCACGAGAAGTACGCGGTGTTTGAGGGGCGCATTGCTTCTGGTGATCAATTCATTGCAGATGATACAACTAAAGCTCACATCCGTGATACATTCCATGCCTGTTGCTGCGAGATGGAAGGCGCTTCTATAGCTCAGGCGTGCTGGCTTAATGACCTGCCTTTTGTTATTATCCGTGCCATTTCTGATAAAGCGGATGACTCAAAGCAGATTGAGTATCCTGTTTTTGAAAAGATTGCAGCACATCAAAGCGCCAAGGTCGTCATGCTTGTGGCGGCACAGCTTGCTGCGCACTCGTAACTGCTCAGCTACTGGGCCAAAACATCTGGTTGTACACATATGCCAACAAGGTCAGGACCTGTGTGTACCAAAAGCTCGGGCGTTGCGGCAGAAAATACAATGCGAGTAACGTTGTTGAGGCGTTTTTTGACTTCTGACTCAAGGTAGGAGGCAATTTCTGCAGAATTGGAAACGCAAATGCCTACAACAACGTGCGAGAAGTTCTTGGCGTGCTTCTCTACAAACTTCAGCTCTTCCTCTATGGCCTTCTCAAAGCCACGCGCTTTTTTAACGGGTGTGTACATGCCTTCAGGGTCACATGTAATAACAGGCTTGATGTTAAGTATGGTGCCCAAACGGTATGTTGCTTCAGAAATACGACCACCTTTACGCAGGTAGGATAAGGTTTTGGTGCAAAACCAAAGGCGCGTATCGCTTACGAGTTGCTCACACTTGGACACAATGTCATTAAGCTCCAGGCCTTTCTCGGCAAGGAGTGTGGCGGCCTGAACAATTAAGCCAGCACCAAGGCCAATATTCTTGGTATCAATCACGTGTACGGCAAAATCATTTACCTGAGACGCAATGAGGCGTACGGTTTGATTGGTGGAGGACAAGCCACTGGAAATGGTCACAAAAATTGCCTGGTTATACCCATCATCTTTAGCTTTTTGCAGAGCCGTTAAGATGCTATGGGGGCTGGGAAGCGATGTTGTGGGAATCTCTTCATCAAAGCGCGCAATAACCTCTTCAGAGCTAATGGTAACCGTGGACTCATAGGAACTGCCATCAGAATAACTAATGGTAAGTGGCACAATTCGTATGTCATGCTCGCGCGCAAAGGTGGTACCTGTGTCAGTACCGGAGTCGGTAAGAATTGCAATTCGCTGGCTGTTCATGTGAGTCCTTTCCAGCACTAATAAGAGCGTAAATCTTACATAAAGTATAGGCTATCCATTCTTGTGAAGTATTTCTACTTCAGACAAACGGTGTTGTGCAGTCAGTCATGTGAGCGGGTATATTTTTTATAAACCTTTTTACCTACAACCCTAAAGGAGTATGTATGGCCAATCGTTCTGGCAATCCCACTAAGCATGAAATGCCAAAGCGTTCGACCATTATTAGAGAGCCTGCTGTGGTAAGGCGCCTTGCTCGCAGTTCTCAAATAAGTAAGTTTGCGTCGGATGGTACCATCGCAGCAGCGGTTATGGTGTTTGCTGCATTGCTTGCGGTTATGGTGGCCAATTCAGCTTTGTTTGAGCCACTTCACCATATTTTTATGACACAAATCGGCGTCAAATTTGGTCATTTTGTTTTAACCATGTCCATTGAAGCCTTTGTGAATGATTTCCTCATGGCTATCTTTTTCTTGCTCGTGGGCATTGAGCTTAAATATGAGGTAACCGTTGGTGAGCTTCGTCGTCCTCGCCAGGCAGCGCTTCCTATGTTGGCCGCTGTTGGTGGCGTAGCAATTCCTGCACTTATCTTTATTGCCTTTAATTGGGGAGGTCAGCAGCATGGCTGGGCTATTCCCATTGCTACAGATATTGCTTTTGCGCTTGGTGTTATGTCACTTTTGGGCGATAAGATTGCTGCAGAGACCAAAGTGTTTTTTCAGACGCTTGCCATTGCAGATGACATTTTGGCCATTGTGGTCATAGCTCTGTTCTATGGTCACAGTCCCTCTATCTTTTGGATGGCTGCTTCGGGCGTAGCCATTCTTATTCTATGGGGCCTCAACCGAGC
The DNA here is from genome assembly GCF_034113385.1 of Atopobium sp. NCBI lineage: Bacteria > Bacillati > Actinomycetota > Coriobacteriia > Coriobacteriales > Atopobiaceae > Atopobium > Atopobium sp. The sequence goes on from NZ_JAXEXL010000002.1 coordinate 63,642, forward strand.
ACGTATTTACACCGTTAAGCCCTACATTATTGTTGGCTTGCTGCTCTGGGCGTGTATGTATAAGTCCGGTATCCATGCTACGTTGGCTGGTGTCATTCTGGCATTCTTTTTGCCTGCAAAATCTGACATTCGTTTGAGCGCATTGCGCGATTGGCTTAATGGTCAGGCTCGCAAATTAGATGATGTTTACGATGACGAGTCCCATGTTTTGGGCCAGCATAGCTTTACTAAAAATGCCGAGAAGGTCGAGCATGTTTTGCATCATGTCACGCCACCACTGGTTCGTGTGGAGCGAGAGATTTCAGTACCAGTAAACTTTATTATTTTGCCGCTGTTTGCTTTTGTAAACGCTCAGATTCGTCTTGTTGGGGCAGATTTTGGTGCCATTGTTGCAGACCCCGTTGCTTTAGGTGCGTTCTTTGGCGCTGTATTGGGTAAGCCTTTGGGCATCATTGGGGTTACATGGGTGCTTGTTACGCTGGGATTCTCAAAGTTGCCCAAGCATGTAAGTTGGGATCAGGTGATTGCTGTGGGCATTATGGGCGGTATGGGCTTTACTATGTCCATCCTTATTGCGGGCATGGCTTTCCGCAGCGCAGATGAGGTATTGGCAGCAAAGTGCGCCATTTTGCTAGGCAGTGTTATTGCGGGCGTTGTGGGCATCTTGTTTGTGCGCGTGCATGACGCTATAGCGCACAGAGCGCTTGCAAAAACAACTGAGGATTAACTAAGGATTAGTTGCTTGCGTTAGCTAGCTTACCGTCCCATATACATAGCCCCAACCATGAGCAGTAATAATGGAGTTGAGCTGGTCACACAAACGTGCGCGACGATAGTTGCCCGTAGGCACCAGCTCAACAACCTCCATAAGGTCGCTCGAGAGGTCGTTCATTTCGGCACGAACAACTAGGTCTACATGGGAAACGACTTCATCAGTTGCATACAGTTCATCAACTAAACGCTGCAGTTCACCATAGTCTTGTGCTTGCGTGTTCATGCGACTCCTTACATCACTCATATGAATATAGGCATAGTACCCAATACAGTCCGACAATTGTGGGATAGTAAGAAGGTACATCATGGATGCACATCACATTGGCGTTTGGAGCAATCGTGTCAAATTATTATCAGTCACTTACGGACAGCCAACTTGACCTCGAGCTTGCTGTGCTTGAGCAACAGATTTCTGAGTTTCGTAGCAAAAATTTGACCTTAGACATGGCGCGCGGCAAGCCTCATTCTGATCAGGTGGATTTGTCTCGTCCCCTGTTGGATATGTTGTCTTCTTCCGCAGATTTTATCGATAAGGGCGTGGATGCTGCAAATTATGGGTGTCCCGAGGGCTTGCCTTCAGCACGGCAGTTAGCAGCAGAGCTTTTAGGCGTTGCTCCCAATAGGGTATTGGTGGGAGATTCTGCCAGCTTAAGCATTATGTATGACGTTATAGACAACGCATTTACGCGTGGCATTGGTGGCTGTGAACCCTGGTATAAGCAGGGTAAGGTTACGTTTTTGTGCCCGAGTCCTGGCTATGATCGTCACTTTGCTTTAACAGCATCTTTTGGCATTCAAAATGTGCCTATAGAGCTTGGCGAAGACGGACCTAACATGGATGAGGTGTGCCGTCTGGTAGAGACGGATGCATCTGTTAAAGGTATTTGGTGTGTACCAAAATATGCCAATCCAACAGGCATTACCTACTCTGATGAAGTAGTTCGGCGGTTTGCATCACTCAAGCCTGCAGCACCAGACTTTAGGGTGTATTGGGACAACGCCTATTGCGTGCATGATTTAGTGGAACCACACGACGAGCTTCTTAACATTTTTGATGCCTTGGAAGAAGCGGGCACTACCAATCTTGTATATGAGTTTGCGTCCACGTCAAAGATTACCATCCCCGGTGCGGGCATGTCTTGGGTTGCTGCCTCAGATGACGATATTGCAGAGCTTGCAGCTGCGTTTTCCTTCCATCGCGTCTGTCCTAATAAGATGGTTCAGTTGGCACATGTACGCTTTTTACAAGATGCTCAACATGTAACTGAGCATATGAAAAAACATGCAGCGCTTGCGAGGCCACGGTTTGAATTGGTATGTTCCAAGTTAGAAGCAGGGTTAGGTACATTAGGGATTGCAAGCTGGACTCGTCCTCAGGGCGGATACTTCATTAGTTTTGATGGTCCTGTGGGTTCAGCTCAGGCCATTGTTTCACTTGCAGCAGAGCTGGGCGTCAAGATGACAAGCGCTGGGGCTACGTGGCCCTATGGTAAGGATCCGCGCGATACCAACATTCGTATTGCTCCCACGTTTCCATCTATGGAGGAATTGAGTCAAGCGCTTGATGTTTTTATCGTCTGTGTTAAATACAGTGCTGCTCGTTTGGAAAAACAAAGCCGTCAAGCGTAGCCTATAAAGACTTCTGTAAAATAAAAAACTGTCACTTTATATAGAGTGCTCTGAAGGTATATTACATTTTGATTCCACGAAGGGTTGGTTATGGCAAAGAAGAAGCAAAAAACGGCGCGTGAGCGGTTTACCGTTATTGTCGTTGCTATCCTTGCAGTTCTGATGGTGTTGTCCATTTTGCTGCCCTCATTGTCGTCCATCTTCATGGCAAGTGCGCAAAAAAATACGGCATCATCTGCGCAGGCTTCGGCAGGAGCAAGCGGTGCCTCTGGTGCTGCTAAGTCTTTGTCTGATGTGGACAACAAATACGGCAAGCTGGTAGAAACCTACAAAGCTACCCTCACATCCGATGCTAATAATCTGGCTGCTCTTCTTAACTTAGGAAACAGCTATATGGCTTGGGCAGGGGCGGCTACTTCCTTTGCTACAGATGATGCAGGCAAGACGAAGGTAACAGATTTGTACAAGCAGGCCATGGATGCTTACGACAAGTACTTGGCGCTTAATGATTCCGCGGACGTTCGTGTCCGTCGTACCATGGCTCAGTATTATTCTGGGGATACGGATGGTGCGCTTGCAGCTATGGAGTCCTACACTGCAGGTGCTGGTAAAGAGTACGGTCCCGCCTGGGCATATCTAGGCTTGATGTATCAGACTGCTGGTACTACAGATAAGGCAAAGGCAGCCTATACTTCTGCAATTTCTATTGATGCAAACAACACATATGGCGCAAAAGCTTTTGCACAAAACCAGCTTGCTAGTTTAGAAAACGCCTCTGCTAACAAGCAAACTACTAACTCAAATACTACGAATCAAAGCTTGCAGAGCCTTTTAGGAAGCTCGTCTCAGTAAGCAAGTTTGGAAGGACACACTATGGACCTCTTGGTTACAACACAAACCACAACGTCTGGCTCTCTTATCAAAGTAACAGGCGAGGTAGATGTATCTTGTGCAGATACACTTCGGAGCGCTCTTGCTGCCGCATTGGAAGATGGAGCTACTCAGATTACCGTTGATCTTTCTGAGGTAAGCTATATCGACTCTACTGGTATTGGTGTATTGGTTGGAGCTGCACATAAGGCTGCTGAGCAAAATGGCATGCTGTCAGTTACTCACCCTCAAAAAAATGTTGCGCGCGTACTTGCTTTGCTTGGCGTAGACTCTGAGCTTAACGTAGTACTGGACTAGGAGGAGTCGCGTGTTTGGTATTGGAGAGACAGAGCTTGTACTCATCTTGCTCTTTGGCTTCTTGCTGTTTGGACCAGATAAGTTACCTGGTATGGGCAGGACCATCGGGCGTGCCTTACGTCAATTTAGGACTGCACAAGATGGCGTAACCAAAGTTGTCCAGTCTGAAATTATTGATCCTATTAGCAAGAGTGCTGATGCAGATATGAGTTCTTCCATTGAGGATGAACTTGACGCAGATATTGATGCAGGCAAAAAGGAAACCTTTGCTCAAAAGAAAGCTCGTCTTGCTACAGAGGCTGCTGCCCAGAAGTCATCGGAGCATACTGCTGAGGTAACAACAGCTCATGCTGCTGCGGACGCTGCGCCTACCGATGGTGGGCAATCTGGAGAGGAAGCTGTTTCCAATAGTGAGCCGCAGCCTGAGTCTCCAGCAGCATCTGAATCAGAGATTTCTACCAGTGCCGCGTCTTTGTACGGTCTTACTACCACTGCAACACCTGCCGTAGTTGCCACAAAGAAGGATGCAAGCGATTCTGTAAAGGAGGAGGGGGACAAGTAGGCATCAGCCTTGACCCCGCATTAAGTATGCCTATCGGACCAGCTCGCATGCCGCTGCTTGACCATCTGGGAGAGCTTCGTCGTCGCCTTACTATCATTGTTGTTTCAGTTATTATTGCAACGCTTGTGGTGTATGAAGCAACACCTACCATTGTTGATGTGCTTATCGATTCTGTACGTGAGTATATTCCTGGTGGGCAACTTGCTGTACTTACTGCTTTAGGTGGTTTTACCGTTCGTTTTAAAGTTGCTCTATATACGGGTATTGTTGTGTGTACGCCTATTATCATCTGGGAGATTCTGGCATTTTTCTTGCCAGCACTTAAACCAAATGAGCGCAGGTGGGTTGTTCCTACCGTATTAGCAATGGTTGTATTGTTCTATCTTGGTATGGTTTTTTGCTACTTCATAGCCCTTCCTGCTGCTTTTGGTTGGTTGTATGAGCAGTCAAGCGCTCTTGCGCGTGTCATTCCTCAGGCTGAGGATTACATCAATGTTATTACTCTGATGGAAACTGGCTTTGGTATTGCTTTTGAACTGCCACTGGTAGTGTTTTACCTTACGGCGCTCCATGCGGTTCCTTATGCAACCATGCGTGGTGGTTGGCGCTACGTATACGTTGGCCTCATGATTTTATCGGCTGTTGTAACACCAGATGCCTCACCCGTTACTATGGTATTGATGTTTGCAGCCCTCATTTCTTTGTATGAGATTTCTTTGGCAGTGGCACGTCAAGTCATTATTATTCGTGATGGTAAACAAGCGCTTAGATGGACGCGCGAGGATTACGCTCATCGCGACTAGTGTTTACGAGTGCTCATCTTGCGGTTATGCTCATACCATAGCTTGTGATGAGCGAGTATAGAGTTGCTAATTACTTTAAAGGAGCATGCGAGTGAAGCTTGTAGTTGCAGAGAAAAACGATGCAGCCCAGCAAATCGCACGCCTGTTGTGTGATACGGGTAAGCCCAAGTCTGACAAGGTGTATAACACGCCGGTATACCGCTTTGAGCACGAAGGTGACGAGTGGGTAACCATTGGCTTGCGCGGTCATATTCTGGAGCCAAACTTTCCGCCAGAGATGCACTATCGTAAACGTGGCGGCTGGTTTGGTGTGACGGAAGAGGGGGAGATGCTCCCCTGTGAGGTTCCTCAGTCCCTTCCCACACCTCCTTTTGAGTCCAAGCGTCGTCCGTATCTAGCAGATGGCATCTCTATTAAGTCATGGAATATTGCTTCATTGCCGTATTTAGTGTGGGCTCCTGTAGAAAAGCTTCCTGCCGAGAAGGAAATCATTCGTGCACTTAAAAATCTTGCCAAGAAAGCAGATTTTGTCATCATTGGCACAGACTTTGATCGTGAGGGAGAGCTTATTGGTTCGGATGCCCTTACTCAAATTCGTGAAGTTGCACCTCATGTTCCAGTAAGTCGTGCACGCTATTCTGCCTTTACCAAGCGTGAGATAGACCATGCGTTTAGTAATCTGGTAGAGCTTGATCAAGATCTTGCAGACGCAGGTGATTCTCGTCGTTACATAGATCTTATTTGGGGTGCCGTTTTAACGCGTTATCTTACCGTTGCTAAGCGCAGCGGGTTTGGTAATACACGTTCCGCCGGTCGCGTGCAAACACCAACGCTGGCACTGGTTGTAGAGCGTGAACGTGAGCGTATGTCGTTCATTCCAGAAGATTATTGGGTGATTAACGGTATTGCCACGTCTGGCGATGATGAGTTTAAGATTGCTCATGCCAACAATCGCTTTACTAATGGTGATGACGCTCAGGCAGCATTTACTGCTTGTAATGGCGTAACACCTGGTACGGTGGTTGAGGTTATCAAGCGCGAACGTAAGTCTAATCCGCCTGCTCCCTTTAACACAACGTCTTTGCAAGCCGCAGCTGCAGCAGAAGGTATTTCTCCTGCACGTACCATGCGCTTAGCAGAGTCTTTATACATGGACGGTCTTATCAGCTATCCACGCGTAGATAATACCGTCTATCCGTCTTCGCTTGATTTGCGTGGTGTGGTTTTGGCACTTAAAAGCGTGCCAGCGTATGCGGATGCTTGTGACAGTATTTTGTCTGCTCCAAAGCTTCATCCAACGCGCGGCAAACAAGAAACTACTGACCATCCGCCCATTTATCCGACGGCTGCTGCAAATCCAGATGATTTACAGCCAGCAGAATGGAAGTTATACAACCTGATTGCCCGCCGCTTCTTGGCAACACTTATGGAACCTGCCGTTATTGAGGGTACCAAGTTCAAAATCACCATTGCAAATGAGCTGTTCCAGGCTTCTGGTGATGTGCTTAAGGTTGCTGGCTATCGTGGCGTATATCCCTTTGGCCTCAAAAAAGACGAGCAACTCCCTGCGCTCGAGAAGGGCGATGAGGTGAGCATTAAAAAGGTTGAGCTTGCTCAAAAGCAAACTGAGCCACCTGCACGTTATAGTCAGGGCAAACTCATTCAAGAGATGGAGCGCTTGGGTCTGGGCACTAAGTCTACACGCGCCTCTATGATTGAACGTCTGTATGCAGTTAAGTATCTTAAAAATGACCCGGTAGAGCCCAGCCAACTTGGTATAGCTATCATTGATGCGTTGCAAACATACGCGCCTCACATTACGTCTCCTCAGATGACAAGCCAGCTTGAGCAGGATATGACCAAGGTTGCTGAGGGTGGTGACACTCAAAGTAGCGTGGTGAGCCATTCGCGCGCACTTCTCGCAGAAATGATGGAAGGCCTAATTGAGCATACTGAAGATTTGGGAGCGTCTATTTCGGATGCCGTAATGGCAGATGCTCGTGTGGGAACATGTCCTCAGTGCGGTAAGGACTTAGTGCTTAAGTCTTCTGCAAAGACGCGTGGTAGCTTTATTGGGTGTATGGGCTGGCCTGACTGTGATGTAACATTCCCTGTTCCTTCCAATGTGCGTATTGACGCTTTGGAAGGGTCCGCAGCTGTTTGCCCTGAGTGCGGAGCTCCGCGTATTAAGTGTCGCCCCTTTAGAGGTAAGGCATTTGAGGTGTGCGTAAATCCTGCATGCCCTACTAATCAAGAGCCTGACGTTGTGGTGGGCACCTGCCATGTGTGTGCCGAGCAGGGTCGTACAGGAGAGCTTATTGCTCACAAGTCCGAGAAGACCGGCAAACGTTTTATTCGTTGTACCAACTATGAAGACTGTGGAACGAGCTATCCATTGCCTGCTCGTGGTGAGCTACATGCTACTTCAGACCGTTGCCCTGATTGTGGCGCTCCCATGGTAGAGGTGCAAACAGCTCGTGGCCCTTGGAAGTTATGCCCCAATCCTGAGTGTCCTTCTAAAGAGAAGAGCGCGCGTCGTAGTGTAAAACCTGTATCTAAGAAGACAGCTCCTAAAAAAACAACTACCAAGAAGACCGCTTCTAAAAAGACAAAAGCTCAGAAGACAGCCGCCAAAAAGGTGTCTGCAACTACGGTAAAGAAGTCCTCATAATGGCAGGCGTATTTATTACCTTTGAAGGCATTGATGGCTGCGGTAAAACAACGCAAGTTCAGCGTGTGTATGACACGCTTCTGTCTGCTGGTATGGATGTGATTCGTCTTAGAGAACCTGGTGGTACCAGGATTTCTGAGGCCATTCGTGCGGTGTTATTAGATAAAGATAATGCTGAGATGTGCGATGAGTGTGAACTACTTCTGTATGAAGCATCCCGCGCTCAAATGGTTAAACAGGTAGTTGAACCAGCGCTCGCTGCTGGCACAATCGTGTTATGTGATCGGTTTTATGACTCTACCTTTGCGTATCAGGCGGGAGGACGCGGCATTAATGCTCAGCGTGTACAGGCAGCAAATAAGCTCGGCAGCTGTGGCGTTGATCCTACAAGAACGCTCATTTTAGATATAGATCCTCGTGAGGGTTTTGCACGTGCTACAAAAGGTGGTGCAGACCGTCTAGAGGCAGAAGGCCTCATGTTTCAAACGGCTGTTCGTAAGGGTTATTTAACAGTTGCTCAAGAAAATCCCCAGCGCGCACAATTGGTTAATGCATCCGGTAGTCCAGATGAGGTTTACCAGCGGATTTGCGATGCCTTGAGTGATCTTATTCCACAGCTAGGTGCTTAACGTGACGCAAAACACACAACATATTCAGGAGATTCCTGCGCTTAATCAGATTGTGGCTCAACCGCGAGTTAAGCGTTTTTTGACGTCTGCTCTTTTGGGCGGGCATATTTCTCATGCGTATTTATTTGTGGGAACTCCTGGTGCAGGTAAAACACTTGCAGCGCAAGCATTGGCTCAAAGTTTGGTATGCCCCAAAGGGGGCGATGCACGTTGTGATGATTGCATCCGAGTGGCTCATCATACACATCCAGATGTGCATTGGTATACCCCAGCAGGCGTTTCTGATTATCTAGCAGGACAAGTTCGTGAACTGATAGATGATGTACAACTTACACCAGTGCGCGCAAAAACAAAGGTATACATCATTCAACGTGCCGATATGCTGCGTGGTACAAGTGCAAATGCTCTTCTCAAGACCATTGAAGAGCCTCCAGCAGGCGTTGTGTTTATTCTTATTGCACGTACGCTCGATAACGTGCTGCCTACTATTGTTTCTCGCTGTCAGGTGGTGCCTTTTAGCGTGCTTTCTCCACAAACAAAAGTTCGTGCGGTAGAGCTGGCAACAGGAGTGGGAGATTATCGCGCACAGATTGCACTTGCTGTTACTGGTACGCCTCAGCAGGCAGAGCAGTATGTGTTATCTGCTGCGCGCCAAGAAATTCGTGCACAGGTCATACGTGCTTTTAGTGAATTAGCCCATGCTGACTCGTGGGATATTGTGCAGTCAGCACGGCGAATTGCTTATGCCATTACACCGTCTAAAAAGAGTAAAAAGAAGGTAGAAGAGGCTGAACTGAGTGAGGAAGAGCAAAAAGAAGCAGCTATTGTGGAACAGTATCTTTCTAAAAAAGCTCAGAATGAACTGGAAGCTATAAAAAAGCGTGAAGCAACCTCACGAGACCGTTCAGGTATGATAGAGGCTCTAGCTGCGGCAAAGTCTCTTTTGCGTGACGTGCTTATGTACTGCGAGCATGTGGACGTAGCACCTGTTAATGCGGACCATATTGATGCCATTCAACGCATGGGTGCAGCCACCACTACTGCAGGAGTAATCCGCGCGCTCGAGGCCGTTGATGTAGCAATTGCTGACGTCAATCACAATGTAACACCTCAGTTGGCTTTGGAAGTCATGCTGTTATCTGCCAAGGAGGCACTGTAATGCCCACCGTTTTGCCGGTGAAGTTTCCCTATATTGTCCATGAACTGTGGTTTGACCCAGGTACAACAGGTGCTTGCGTTGGCGATCACGTCATTGTAACCACTGAGCGCGGCACCGAAATTGGTCTTGCTTTACGCAATCCCTTTAACGTTCCTGAAGAAGAGCTTGGCGAGACAATCGGCGAAGCTGAACTTAGTTCTGTTGTTCGTATTGCCACAGAAGAAGATTTAGCTCGTGCGGATGAACTGGCTGGTAAAGGTGAAGAGGCTCTGCCTGTGTTTCACCGTTTGGCTAAGGCGTCCGGCTTGGAAATTAAGCCTGTTGGTGTGGAATACCTCTTTGATGGGCAAAAGGCAGTGTGTTATTTTGCTGCTGAAGAGCGCGTAGACTTCCGCCAGCTTGTGCGTGACTTGTCGCATGAGTTGCATGAGCGTATTGATATGCGCCAAATTGGTGTGCGTGAAGAAGCTGCTATTGTTGGTGGCTATGCGCACTGTGGTCAGGAACTGTGCTGTCGTAGGTTTGGTCGCGAGTTTGAACCTGTGTCCATTCGTATGGCAAAGGAGCAGGATCTTCCCCTTAACTCCAGTAAAATATCTGGTGCATGTGGCAGGCTTATGTGCTGCTTGCGCTATGAGTTTGAGGCATATCGTGATTTTAAGTCCCGCGCACCTAAGCGCAACGCTGTTATTGATACTCCTTTGGGTAAGGCAAAAATCATTGAGTACAACACGCCTAAAGAGGAGTTGTGCTTGCGCTTAGAAAGCGGCAAGCAAATTCGCGTGCCTTTGGCAGAGATGGATGCTTCTAAAGCTGCGTGCGAGAAATCTCAGGAGCTTGGTTGTGCGTGTCGTCCCGATACGGTTTTGCGCTCCACCTTGGACAAACTCAGCTCACCTGAAATTCAAATGGCACTTGCTGAGCTTGATCGCAAAAACGGCTTGCTTCCAGAAGAAGAAACAGACGAGCAGGATATTTTTGTAGAGCACGTAAAGCAGTCACCTCGTGAGCGTCACAATGCACAGAGTCCCACTGGTTCTTCTACAAAGACTCGTCGTGAGCGCCGTAAAACTACGGTACCCGAGCAACAGGGTGCCACTAAGGCCACTCAGAACAAGATGCCTAACAAGCGCCGCCATCATCGAGTTGTTCTGCCTGCTCAAGCTGCGGATGTTACAGCTACAGCAGCAAAGACTGTAGCGCATCCGGCCTCTAAGCCAGCACATACTCATAAGGTACGTCGTGTCCGTCGTCCTGGCGATAAAGGCGGCTCTGTTGGAGCGCCATGGTCTGAGCGTGCAGAGAACACCAATCGTCCTGGACGTTCTTCTCGCTCACAACGGGCAGCTAAACAGGTACGTAAGCCTGAAGGTGCCCCACAAGCCTCTGGGGCAGAGAATGCTGCTGCTCCTAAGGCGCGCCGTAGGCGTAAGCGTCCTTCTGGTGAAGGCTCCAAGTCGAGCGAGTAACAAAAACTAGCCACAAAACAAAGACCTGATTACAGGCCTAGTTCTGTGCTGTCGAGCCAGATGGTAACGGGGCCATCGTTTACCAATTCAACCTGCATATCTGCGCCAAATATGCCACGGCCAACGTGGGCTATGTCTTGCGCTGCACATTCGCAGAACTTCTCGTAGAGCTCATTGCCGAGCTGAGGTCCAGCAGCTTCTACAAAAGAAGGACGTTTGCCACGACGGGCGTTTGCATAGAGGGTAAACTGGCTCACTACCAGGACCTCTCCGTTAATATCGGCAAGCGAAAGGTTCATTTTGCCAACAGCATCATTAAAGACGCGAAGGCCATATATCTTGTTCCACATGGCTTGGGCAGTTTGTTGCGTGTCTTGAGGGCCAACGCCCAACAGGATAAGGAAACCTTGTTTGCATGAGCCAACAAGGTTGTTAGTAACACGAACGGATGCGTGAGTTACACGTTGCAAACATGCTCGCATGATGGTTCCTTACTTTATCGTACCGTGAGCGTGAGCACTAGTCATCATGGTTTTGCTTGGCAGACCAGCGTGTTGGTGTAATTTTTACGAATTGAACGGCGCGAATATAGCTATCAATAACCTCGTCCAACCTTTGCATTTCCCATTCAGGGGCAATCTTGCGACTCATCCATGCAAGACGCTCGCGCAAGGTTGGTTCGTCAGTTATAAATTCAGCAGTGCCAAATACCATAGCGCTTTCATACCAGGTGGTGTATTTCTCTTCAGGAATCTCTACGTTTTTGACGGCTACATAGCAGACGTTGGGGTTAATGGCCAATGCCTTGGCACGTGTGCCACCGCGGCGACAGTGGAACCATAAACTGTGGTCGTCATCATCTAACACGGCATTAACAGGAGTGGCATACGGTGTTCCATCAGGCAAAATAAGAGACAATGTGCCCCACTTACACTCAGGAAGAATGCGCCATGCATCATCGTCGGGAAGTCTCCTTTTGGGTACAGACATGGGGTCTCCTTTGGTAAAACTTTGCTGATATGAGTGTGCTATCTGACATGTGCTCGCCAGTTCGTACGAACTGGCGAGCGCGGTAACAGCTACAACAAAGACTTATGCAAGTTTGTAAATCTTGCTGAATTTTTCTTCCAGGTATGTGGTGTAGAAGCTGGGATCAAAGTCTGCACCAACGGCACCATTGATGAGGTCAACAGGGTCTTTGCCACGACCATAGGTCCAAATGCGGCTGCCCAGCCAAGTGCCTATAGGAGCAAGGTTGCCAGAGGCAATAATAGAGTTAAGGTCCATGCCCTCTTCAATCATCTTTGCAGCAAACTGAGAGCCATAAGCGCTGCCTAAGGCATACGTGGGGAAGTAGCCAATAGATCCGTCAGACCAGTGCATATCCTGTAAAGCACCTACGGTATGGTTGGGAACATCAACGCCAAGGTAGTCCTTGTACTTTTGGGCCCACAAGCCAGGAATATCTGCTGCCTTTGCCTCGCCATTAAACAGCATTTGCTCCAGCTCATAGCGAATCAAAATATGCAAAGGATAGGTAAGCTCATCTGCTTCGGTACGAATGAGAGACGGCTCGGCGCGGTTCTCGGCTGCATAGAGCTCCTCGGCTGTAACGTCTGCCATTTGTTCGGGGAAATATTTTTTAAGCAAGTCAAGTAGGACGGGCGCAAAAGCTTCGCTGCGGCCAACTAGATTCTCGTAGAAACGAGACTGCGCCTCATGGATGCCCATAGAGGTGCCACCCTTAAGACAGGTATAGTCATAAGCAGGGTTAACGCCTTGCTCATACAGGGCATGCCCACCCTCATGTAACATTGAGAAAATATTGGATAGGACGTCATGTTCATATACGTGTGAAGCAACAAAGACATGGCGCGATGTTAATGAATCTGTGAAGGGATGCTCGGTATGGGCACATACCAACGCATCCATATCCAAGCCTTCAATCTTGCAAAGCTCAATGCCCAAATCCCACTGTTTTTGAGTGTCAAAGCTGCCTTCTATGCAGGCTCGACTTGGTTGGTATCCCTGTTTTACGATGTCATTTACGAGAGGAACAACGGTTGCTTTAACGGCATCAAAGAAGCGGTTGTAAAACTCGCAAGACGTGCCAGGCTCAAACTCATCAAGCCATACCTCATAGGGGTTGCGAGAAGCGTCCTTAAACTCAGCGATTTGACGCATGTAACTTACAATCTGGTCTAAATAGGGAGCAAAGCTCTCCCAATCACCCGCAGGCTTAGCCTTATGCCAAGCGTCGCCAGATTCTACACGCAGGCGGGTGTAATCACTTGCAAGCTGGGCAGGAATATCTGCTTCTCTGGAACGGTCACGCGCCAACACACGCACCTCGGCAGAGCGGAACTCATCAAGCTCACCGTTTTTCTCGGCAGCTACCAAGCGTTCAAGGAGCTCTCCCGTTGCCTGAGAGCACAACAGTTCATGGTTTTCTTCGTCTAAAATTGCAAGTGCTTCACCGCGACCAGCAGCGCCCTTGACAGGGTCTGTTGTAGCTCCGCTAAAATAAATGCCACTTGCTGCATAATTGTGTGCAAACAAGTGCTTCTCTATGTGATCAAGCTCGGCAAGATCGGCTGTGAGGTGCTCGGTATTAGTTGCCATAGCGCTCCTTTTGCTCGGGAATTGTTATATAAACGTAAGTGTAACGTTTCGTAAACTTTATGGATGGGAGAGCCTGTGATTAAGCTCATTTTGTCGGACATTGATGGAACAATTTTGCCATATGGACATAAACGTGTGTCAGATACTATGTTGGACGCCATTCATGAGGCATTGGATGCGGGCGTACGCTTTGGTCCGTGTACTGGTCGTGGCGTAGAGTGGTTGCCACCCTTGTTTTGCGATGATGCTGCTGCCTATGCCACAGCCATTGGTACAAACGGGCAGAGCGTTTATCTTGATGGGCAAGCCATTGTAGAAACTCGTTTTACTCCAGAGCTGCTGCGTCCGCTCATAGACGAGCTTTCCGATATTCCTGGTACAGGTGTTGCAGTGTTTATGGATGGTGCACCTCATATTTTGTGTGGTGATCCATCTTCCTTATTGGCATCGTATGCGGAATATGCAAAAACGGCAATTATCGAGAAAACCATTCCAGATACAAACAAGATGACCAAGTGCAACGTGTTTCTCGATGGCGATATGAGCGCTACTGTTGAGCTGTGTGATCGTTTGAATGAGCGTGTCGCTGGCTTAGATTTTGATGTTCCCAGTCCTTCATTTCTTAATGTAATGCTTGAGGGGCGCAATAAGGCATCGGGCATAGATGCGCTTGCTGCTCATTTGGGCATTACCTTAGATGAGGTAGCGGTATTTGGTGACGGTGGCAATGATGTGCCCATGTTGGCGCACGTGCCCAATTCCGTTGCGGTAGCGGATGCCATGCCCGAAGCAATAGCTGCTGCACGCTGGCATACGGGCAGCGTAAATGATGATGCAGTTGCAGATGATATTCGTGCGATAGCTCGTGGTGAGTGGCCCTTTGTCCACTAGTTTGTGCTAAGGTAAACCAAGGCTATGACGGAGAGGGTATATTCTCGCGGTATCTGTGGACAGAGAGGGCATCCAGCGGTGGTTGCTGGTTGAGAGATGCCTACGCGGGTAGAGAAGTGCGTTCACTCTATCAGCTGTGACCTTAACGGAAGTGCCGTGCTTCTACGCCGGGCTTCTTAGTAGGGAAACCGTACTCCTTACGAAACAAGGATACATAAGTGGGTCTGTGCGAGAGAAAACGCACAGGTCAATCAAGGTGGTACCGCGGTAACTTCCCGTCCTTGAGCATCATGCTCAGGGGCGGTTTTTATTGGAAGGGGAAGGTAAATGTCGCTCGTTGACGACCTCAAACTCATTGCCGAGCAGGCAAATGAGCAGCTTGCTGCTGCAAAAACATTAGAAGAGCTCGAGAAGGTCCGTGTGGCAACCATGGGCAAAAAGGGTTCGCTGGCAGGTGTTTTGCGCTCTATGGGGAGCGTGGATCCAGCAGAACGTCCCATTATTGGTAAAAGAGCCAATGAAGTGCGGGCACAGTTTGAGGCTTCACTTGAGTCCTTTAAGAAGGAATTGCAGGCAGCGGCATTAGAAGCTCGTATTGCAGCTGATGCGGTAGACGTGACTCTTCCAGGAACTCCGCTTCGTGTTGGTACGCAACATCTCATTTCTCAGATTGTAGAAGAGATTGAGCAGATTTTTGTGGGCTTAGGCTATACCGTGCAGGATGGTCCGTATGTAGAGACCACCTATTACAACTTTACTGCTCTTAATGCGCCTGAAGATCATCCTTCTCGCTCTGCTCGCGATACCTTTTATGTGCTTGATCGTGCAGATCACGGTGAGCACACCCATGTTCGAGGTGAGTCGGATATTTTGCTGCGCACGCAAACTTCTGGCGTGCAAATCCATACTATGGAAGAGCAAAAGCCGCCTATTTATATGATTTGCCCTGGTACGGTATTTCGTCCTGATACTGCAGATGCCAACCACTTGCCTCAGTTTACTCAGATTGAAGGCTTGGTGGTAGATGAGGGCATTACCTTTGGTGATTTGAAGGGAACCTTGGATTACTTCTGCCAAGAGATGTTTGGTAAGGACCGCGCAACCCGCTATCGTCCCCACTTTTTCCCGTTTACGGAGCCTTCTTGTGAGGTGGATGTTTCTTGCAATATCTGTCATGGCAAGGGGTGCCGTTTTTGCAAGAACACGGGGTGGCTTGAGATTTTGGGCTGCGGTATGGTTGACCCCAATGTTTTTGGCTATGTAGGCATTGACCCCGAGAAGTACTCTGGTTTTGCCTTTGGTATTGGTGCTGAGCGCGTAGCTGCACTTCGTTATGACCTCCCTGATTTGCGCATGCTGGTAACTGGTGACATGCGTTTCCTTCGTCAGTTCTAAGAGAAAGGCATATCATCAATGCGCATTTCATATGAGTGGCTCAAATCTATGGTTGAGCTTCCAGAGAACCCCGATGACCTTTGCCGTGAATTTGTTCGCACTGGCACTGAAGTAGAGTCTGTCGAGAAAACCGGCGCACACTTAGATCATGTAGTAACTGGGCAGGTTGTGTCTAAGGTTGCTCACCCTAATTCTGACCATATGTGGCTTACGCAAATCAACGTGGGCACACTTCATGTGAATGAAGATGGTCAACCTGCTCCTTTGCAGATTGTTTGCGGTGCCCAAAACTTTAATGAGGGTGACCACATTATTGTTGCCATGATTGGAGCCGAGCTTCCTGGTGGCATAACCATTAAAAAATCTAAACTTCGTGGCGTAGATTCCTATGGCATGAATTGCTCCTTGCGTGAGCTTGGTTTGGCAGCACAATCTGATGGCATTGCCATCTTGCCTGCTGACGCGCCAATAGGCGTGCCCATTGCTCAATATATGGGACTGTCTGACGTTATTATCGATGCAGAAATGACGCCCAATCGCCCCGATTGTTTATCTATGCACGGAGTTGCTGTTGAAGTAGGCGCTCTTTACAACAAGGATGTTTACTTTGATGACCCTGTTATAACTGCAGAGACGGGCGTACCATCCTCTGAGCTTGTCTCGGTAGACATAGCAGATTCCGAGTTGTGTTCTCGCTACGTGGCACGTGTTGTGCGTAACGTTACCATTGGACCCAGCCCCGAGTGGCTTGCTCGTCGTGTTGTGGCGGCGGGGGGTCGTACCATCAATAATGTGGTGGATATAACCAACTATGTTATGTATCTTACGGGACAACCTCTTCATGCTTTTGACCTTGGCAAGCTTACCCAACAAGCAGATGGCAAACGCCATATTGTTGTGCGCGCTGCTCATGAGGGAGAGAAGCTCATTACCTTAGATGAGCAAGAGCGCATCCTTACACCCGATATGGCTGTTATTACAGACAATGGTCAGACTCCTATTGCGCTTGCAGGTGTTATGGGTGGCTTGGACTCTGAGGTGGGCGAGAATACCGTTGATGTGCTGTTGGAAAGTGCTGTTTTTAACGCTGGACACATTTCTCGTACAAGTCGCAATCTTGATCTTATGAGCGAGGCATCTATTCGCTATGAGCGTAAGGTTGACCCTACTGCTTGCGTTGCTGCTGCCAATATTGCTGCCGCTTTGTTTGAGCAATGCTGTGGTGCCGAGGTTTGTCCTGGGCATGTAGATTGTTTGATAAAAACGTTTGAGCCTGTAACTATTTGCCTGCGTCCTGATCGTGTTCGTGCCTTGTGTGGCGCTTCTATTACCAATGAAGAAATGGAAACCTTCCTTACTCGTTTGGGTTGCTCGGTAGATTCCAGTTCTGAGCACTGGAACGTAATTGCACCTTCTAACCGTCCTGACCTTACGCGTGAGGCAGATTTGGTGGAAGAGGTGCTCCGCTTGTGGGGTATGGACCGTGTGACGCCCACGCTTCCTGCAGCGCGCAATCATCACGGTGGCCTTACTAAGGACCAGGTGCGTATACGTCAGATAGGTGCTACGCTGCGCGCGTGCGGTCTTAATGAGACGAGCAATTACTGTTTTGCAGACCATCGTGATCTTGATCTTCTTACCATGCCAGAAGCAGGCAGAGGTTTGCCCGTTGTGCTTCTTAATCCTTTGGTGGCAGACCAGTCAGAGATGCGTCGTTCTATGCTTCCTGGCCTGTTGCGTTCGGTTGCGTATAATTTGGACCACGGTGTTGCAAACATTGCTTTGTATGAGATGGGTCGTTGCTTCTTTGGCAGTGCGGATACAAGCCAACCAACGGAGTCTTCCTTTGTAGCGGCTGTGCTTTGTGGCGAGAATAGGCTGCCTAGCTGGAATGCTAAACCCAAAGCTTACGATTTCTTTGATGCAAAAGGCATTGTGGAGCAACTGTTGCATGCCTTGCGTATACAGAAAGTTCGTTTTGTTCCTGCGGATCCTGAGGTGTACCCTTGGTTGCAACCTGGACGCAGCGCTCAGATTTTTGCTGGTAAAGATTTGTTGGGTTGGATTGGCAATGTGCATCCCAGCTCTCTTGCCAACTTTGCTATTGATGCAGATGTAGTTGCCTTTGAACTTGCTCAAGACGCATTGTTGTCTTTGGCCGTACGTGAACTTCCCTATCAGGAAGTGCCTACACTACCTGGTGTAAGCGTGGATATTGCGCTCTTGGTACCTGAGGAGGTTACGGCACAGACCCTTATGCAACGTGTAACGTCTGCAGGTGGCAAGCTTCTCGCAGAAGCGCGTTTGTTTGATGTATACCGCGATCCTGTGCTTATTGCTGCGGGCAAGAAGTCCATGACCGTTTCTTTGGTGTATCGTGCTTCGGATCATACGCTGAGTTCCAAAGAGGTAGAAGCCGCTCATTCCAAGCTTATTGAGAAACTGAGGCGAAGCTTGGGCGCTGAATTGCGCGGTTAACGTGCCAAGCTGGAACGTACATATTGCTCACGTTGAGCGGCTCTTTCAGACAAGGGAGCCGCACGCTTTGGGTATTTCTGACGCCAACTGTTTTTTATTTGGTAACTTGGTGCCAGATATTTACGTGGGGTATATGGTGCAGCCACTTACCAAGACACGTACGTATTGTGATACCCATGTAGCGGCAGATGAGTTTATGCCCACACCACGCTATGATGAGTTTTGGGACTTATATGTGGCACCACTATTATCGCATGGTCCATCGCCTGAGCGTGATTTAGCTCTTGGAGCCTGGGCGCATTTGGTGTGTGACCATACGTATAACTTAGCCGCACGTAAGGTGGCCTATAGTGCTGGTTACAAGCCAGGGGATGGTGTGCGCATCCTAAAGCAGTCTGACTTTGATGCGTACGGTAAAAGCTTATCCATATCCATGGTGGTACAAGATACGCCTACGCTTATCCACGCTGCGCGCAACTTTGTGCAGTATCCTATCGAGAAGCCCGATGTAGAAGCATCTATTGCTGTGGTACAGTGCATTGTAGATGCCAATGCACCAAATCTGCCACGTCCAGCCTATCAACTACTGAGCACGGAGTTTTTTGAAGCAACGGCGACGGCAGCTCACAATATCATAATTTCGACCTTATTAGATGTTGCAACACAGTATACTATGAGCAGTTCATAGCTTTGTTTGTTACTTAAGGGGAGACATGGCGCAGTTTGAAAAATCGTCTGATTCACTTTTGTACGTGCAGGTATCTGACTTTGTGCGTGAAAAAATTTACTCCAAAGAATGGGGTGTTGATGACCGTATTCCGTCCGAGCACGAACTCATGGATATGCTTGATTTATCGCGCGGTACGGTTCAAAAGGGTATTCGCACCTTGGTAGACGAAGGTCTTCTTGTTCAACAACGCGGCCGTGGCACGTATGTGACTCAGCCTGTTATGGCACGTCCTTCTTCTAATTCACTGCTCTCATTTGCTGAATCCATGAACGAGCAGGGTATCCCTTATCAAACTACCGTTGTCGAGAAAAGCGTGTTGCCTGCAGGTAAAGCTTGTGCAGATGCGCTTGGCATTGATCGTGGTGATTCATATTTGTATCTTGCGCGTGTGCGTGAGGTTTTTGGCGAGCCTGTTATGTTTATTGAGAGTCACCTTAATTTGAAATTGCTTCCTGATTTAGTGGATGTTGACTTTAATGAAGAAGGTCTATTTGAAGCGGTAGAGCGTCTGAGTGGTCACAGTATTGGTAAGTCAGAGATGATTTACAGCGCTCGTACGGCTGGCAAAAAACGATCTGAATGGTTACGTTGTGATGAGCATGCACCCGTGCTTAATCTTGATCAGTTAGTCCGTTTGGAAAATGGTTCCCCCTTTGAGTGGGGCAGCATTTGGTTGCCAGCAAATCGTTGCGTAATCAGTTCTCAGACGGTTCGAGATGACTAAATATAACCTATTTGCATAGGATTATTTGTTATTTTCTACACTAATTTTAGCTAATTGAGATAATAAAAATATAAAAATATTGCTACCAAATAGCAGACATGCGCGGTGTTCAAGGGCGTATGTCTGTTTTTTATATGCACACAGTATAATTACAAAACAAGGTCACTTGTGTTCGATTTTATGAAGGGATACAGGTATGAAAAAGATCATCAATGAGCCAGAAGATTATGTAGACGAGATGCTTCAAGGTATTTATGCAGCTCATCCCGATATGGTTACGTATGCTGCAGATGACCTTCGGTGTTACTGTAATGCTGTAAAGAAAAATGGTAAGGTTGCAATTATCACTGGTGGTGGAACCGGACACCTTCCACTTTTTCTTGGTTATGTTGGTGAAGGTCTTATTGATGGTTGCGGTGTTGGTGGAGTATTTCAGTCTCCTTCTGCTGAGCAAATTTATAACATTTCAAAAGAAGTTGAGGCTGGTGCCGGTGTTCTTTATTTATACGGTAATTACACTGGCGATATCATGAATTTTGATATGGCAGCAGAGATGCTAGAAATGGACGATATTAAATCCATTTCTTTAGTTGGTGCTGATGATGTTTTATCCAACAGCAATCCAGCGGCTCGTCGTGGTGTAGCTGGTATCTATTTCATGTATAAGGCTGCTGGTGCAAAAGCTGATCAAATGGGTACGTTGGAAGAAGTCGCGGCAGCAGCTAAAAAAGCTGGGGATAACGTTCGTACTGTTGGCTTTGCATTAACTCCCTGCATTGTTCCCGAGGTTGGACATTCAAATTTTATGCTCAATGAAAATGAGATGGCTTTTGGTATGGGCATTCATGGCGAGCCTGGTATTTGGAATGGTCCTATTAAAACTGCTGATGGGCTAGCCATGGAGTCTGTAGACGAGATTCTAAAGGATATGCCTCTACACGATGGCGATGAGGTTGCGGTTCTTATTAATGGTCTTGGGGCAACAAGTATTGAAGAGCTTTATATCCTTAATAACTCTGTTCGTAAACAGCTTGAGACCAAAGGAATCAGGGTTTATCGCTCTTGGACTGGTGAGTTTGCAACTTCCATGGAAATGATGGGAGCTTCCATTTCCATCTGCAAAGTAGATGAGGAGCTTAAGAGCTACTTTGATTATCCCGTAAATACTCCTTTCATTTGCCAGAAGTAGTTTTAGCAGAGAGGTACCGTAATGGATACATTGTCTCTTGAGGATGTACCTAATCTTTTTGAGTCTGTGGGCAGTCTTTTTGCTGAGAAAAAAGATGAACTTTGTGAAATGGACGCAGCCATGGGCGATGGTGATCTTGGCTTGACTATGAGCAAAGGTTACGGTGCTCTTCCAGGCTTTTTGCGTGAACTTAAGCCTGAGGGTGATATAGGAAAGATGCTTTTTAAGGGTGCCATGAAAATGCAAAATCTCGTTCCTTCTACTATGGGGACACTTATGGCGTCCGGCATTATGGAAGCTGGCAAGAATTTAAAAGGTCAAATAAATCTTGTGCCAGCAGATCTTGTGACATTTGCAACTGCGTTTGCTGACGGTATTAAGAAGCGTGGCAAATGTGAACTGGGTGATAGAACTATTCTTGATTCTGTTGATGCTGCAGCGAAGAAAGCAACTGTACTTTTAGAAAGTAATGTAAATGCGACTTTTATTGAGGTAGTTGATGCATTGGTTGCTGGTGCAGCTGAAGGCTGTGAAGCTACTAAAGATATGCTTCCAAAATATGGCAAAGCAGCAGTGCATGCCGCTAAGGCCCAGGGCGTTATTGACCAAGGTGCGCTTGCAGGGTTGTATTTATACATCGGTATGAAGAACTTCTTTTCTAAATAAGACTAAGGAGTGTATACATGCTTTTTAATGACCCAAAAACTTTTCGTGAGGATATGCTTCGTGGTTATGTTGCAGCTTATCCTGACTACGTAGTTGAGGTACCTGGTGGTGTTGCCCGTGCAACAAAGATGCCTGAGGGCAAGATTGCTGTTATTAATGGCGGTGGTTCTGGTCACTATCCGGCCTTTTGTGGAATTATTGGCGATGGCTTTATGGATGCAACGGTCGTCGGAAATGTTTTTACTTCTCCATCTACTGATGATGTTTTGGGTGTAGCGCGCGCTGTTGAACAAGGTAGTGGTTTATTTATCGTTGGCGGTAATTATGCTGGCGACAAAATGAATTTTAATATGGCGCGTGACATTCTTATCGAAGAAGGCATTGATGCTCGTTCATTTTATATTACCGATGACGTAGCGTCTGCCTCTCCTGAAGAAACTGAAAAGCGTCGTGGTAATGTAGGTACTTTTATGGTCTTTAAAGCTGCTGGTGCTGCTGCAGCTGCGGGAGTTTCTTTTGATGATTTAGTTCGTATTACCACTAAGGCAAATGATCGTACGCGCACTATGTCTATGGGTTTTCGTGGTTGTACGCTTCCTGGTGCGAATGAGCCATTATTCCATGTTCCATCTGGCAAAATGGAAGTTGGCCAAGGTATTCATGGTGAGCCTGGTGTAGGTGAGGACAATCTTAAACCTGCGGCGGAAGTCGCTCAGGTTTTAGTTAACCGTGTTCTTGCTGAAGCTCCTGCAGATGATTCTAAGCGCATTGCTGTTATTCTTGATGGCCTTGGTTCTACTAAGTATGAGGAACTTTTTGTTGTGTGGGGTACCGTACGCCAACTTCTTGAAGACAAGGGATATACCCTAGTAGAGCCTCTGGTTGGCGAGTATGTAACCTCTCTTGACATGGAAGGTATTGCGCTTGCTGTTGAGTATTTAGATGATGAATTGGAGACTTATTGGAGTGCTCCGGCAGATACCGCTTCATTTCGTAAAGGTGCAAGTTCCATGGCATCGGGCGAGCGCAAGGTCTATGCAGAACAGTTTGAGGTAGTAGAAACATTTGTTGCAGGTTCTGAGGCATCCAATGCTGCTGCTGACTATTTAGTAGATGCTTTTGGTCGTATGGCTGCAGCTATTGAAAATGCAGAACCTGAGTTGGCTAAGATTGATGGTATTGCTGGTGATGGAGATCATGGTCGTGGAATGGTAAAAGGATCTTCCTTTGCACTCGAAGCTGCTCGGGAGGCGCGCTCTAGGGGAGCTTCAGCAGGTTCCGTTTTGAAAGAAGCTGGAAAGGCATGGGCTGCAAAGGCTGGTGGGACATCTGGTGTGTTGTGGGGAAGTGCCCTTCAAGCAGCAGGTGCTGTTATTGGTGATACTGCTGATGAATACACGACCCACACGGTTGCCAATGCTGTAAAAGTAGCCTATGAAAAAATGCTTTCTTTGGGTGGAGCAAAACGTGGCGATAAAACCATGTTAGATGTGCTAATTCCATTCGGTGAATCTCTTGCAGTATCTGCAGATAAGAATCTAAGCATTAAAGATGCATGGATTGCTGCATCTGTTGTGGCTGATGAATCTGCCCAAGCAACTGCAAACTTAGTTCCTAAGGTTGGGCGTGCTCGTCCTGCTGCTGAGCGGAGTTTAGGTACTCCAGATGCCGGAGCTGTTTCTATGGCATTGTGTATCAAGTCCGTATTACCAGAATGATATAAGTTCATTAAGCTATTAGGTGTAATCGGCCATATTGGGCCATGAGTTTTGACGTAATGTCGAGAAAGGAATTACTATGACGGCTCGTATTATTGTTGCTTGCGGTTCTGGCGTTGCAACTTCTCAGACTGTTGCATCAAAGGTCCAACGCCTTCTGAAGGCTGAAGGAGCAGATGCAGAGTGTGAAGCAGTTGATATCAAATCTCTTAAGCATTACATCAAGAATGCTGATATTTATATTTCCATTGTTAAAGAAGATACTGACTGGGGCATTCCTGTATTTAATGGCGTGTGTTTTTTGACTGGCATGGGACAAGATGCTGAGCTTAAGAAGCTTCTTGCTGCTATTGATGAAGTAAATAAGCGCTAGTTTTTACATAGAATTTGGAAGACCAAAGTGTCTAAAAGTAGAAAAAAACAAATTTTCCCTGGCAAAGCTTCTAAAAAGCGGTGGGAAGAAGCTCATGTAGAACCTGATAATAAGTTCAATATTTCAAAAGCTGGTTGGTTGATCTTTATTATCGTGGAGGCTTTACTGCTAATTGCAAGCTTCTTTACCTCAAATATTCTTCTAGGAGTAGGAGCATTGGCCATTGGTATTTTTGTTGAACGCTATGGCAAAGATTTTATTTTGCATGACTACAACATGCAGGTTGCTGAATACAGACAGCGCTTTGGTTTTGGTAAAGACGGCATGACTACTGAACAGCGCAATGAAATCATGGCTGCTATGCGTGACGAACGTTTACGTCAGCGTCGTGAAAAGCGTGCAAAACGGCTTTCCATTAAAGAGGGTATTGATTATGAAGTTGCTCTTACCCGTGAGTATGAAAAAGTCGCAGCTAAAAGTGGTTTAACGGTCGAAGAATATCGTGAAAAAGAAAAAGCTGATTTTATTCGTCGGCAAGAGGTATTGCAGACAAATCAATCAGAGTAAAAGTTTCAATCCGTTGCTACAACTAAGGAGAGAAAATGGCGACTGACTGGAAAGAAATTAGCGCAACAAAGGAAGTTCAAGAACTTGCATACCTAATGTGGGATAAAAATTGGGATGAAGCTAATGGGGGCAATATCACTTATATTTTGACTGAAGATGAAGCAACTTCGCTTAACTATACCATTGGTTCTGGGCGTAAAGTAGAATTGCAAATACCTGATGCTGTTCGCGGTAAGTATATTCTTACAACTGCTAGTGGGTCATATTTCCGTGAGCTTCGCGATAATCCTGATGATTTGATTGGAATTGTATATATTCCTGAGGAAGGCGATTATTACGAAATTGCTTTTGGCCTTGAGCATGACAATAAGCCTACCTCAGAATTCCCTGCCCATATTGCTACACATGCTGCTCGTTTGGCAATTGATTCTGAACAGCGTGTGGTTATGCATAATCATGCGACAAATGTTTTAGCAATGACGCATGTTGGTCCTACGGATGAGCGTGAGTTTACCCTTGCACTTTGGCGTTTAATTCCAGAGGCACTTTTCTTATTTCCTGAGGGCATTGGTATGGTGCCATATTGTGCTTGCGGTACACAAAATATTGCTGATTTAACGCTTGAAAAGATGAAGGATCGTAAGTTTGTTATCTGGCAGTATCACGGTGTATTTTCAGCAGGCAAATCCTTGCACGATGCCTTTGGTTTGCTTGAATCTGTTGACAAGCTTTGTGGTGTATATCTTGAGATTATTCGTACTGGCAAGTTTAACGGCGGTATTAATGATGCTGAGCTGATGGAGCTTGCTGACATGTGGGGTATTACTCCTCGTAAGGGCTATCTAAATATCTAGTTCAAAAATGTAGTATAAATAGTGCTTTAATTCATTTATTTGAATTAAAGCACTAAAAAATTCGTTTTGATAGATATTTATTAGCTATTAATTCTTTATTTGTGTTAATATTGTGCATACATGGTGAAGTGCCAGCACCACGTGCAGGAGAGAGCACGCCAAACAATGTTTAATGATTTGAAGGGAGTTCTCAATGGATGTTTTACTAAATGTCGTTAATTACATCCTTGGGTTCGGAGCTGCAGTCTTCGTTCCATTGATTATGTTCATTCTTGGCCTTGCGGTTAAGATGAAGCCAGGCGAGGCTTTTATCGCTGCACTTACTCTTGGCGTAGCTTTTACAGGCATGAATGTTTTGACTGGTTTTATGACGGGTGCAATTCAGCCTGCAGCAGAGGGCCTCGCAACTAAAACTGGTATCGTATTGACTTCAATTGATACTGGTTGGCCAGCTATGTCGGCAATTGCATGGGCCTGGCCTTTTGGTGTTCTTTGTTTCCCACTACTTATTGTTATCAACATCGTTATGTTGGTTACCAATAAGACCAATACTCTTAATGTTGATCTTTGGAACGTCTGGAATTTGCTTTTGACAGCCGTTCTCATTAACTTTGCATGCACTTCTGCCGGCATGACCCCTGTTGTGTCAATGGTCCTTGCATTTGTTGGTGCAGGTCTTATGGCAATTATTGGTCTTAAGATTGGTGACGCTTGGGCACCTACTGTGGAGAAATTAACTGGTATTCCGGGTGTTACAGTTCCTCACTCTATGACTTTCACAGCAGTTTTCATGCTTCCTTTTGAGAAGCTTCTCGAGAAGATTCCTGCTATTGAAAATCAGAATTATGATGCTAAGTGGCTTCGCAATAAGCTTGGTATTTTTGGTGAGAACGCTGTAATGGGTCTCCTTATTGGTATTGTACTTGGCTTTGTTGCTTATGGAGAGCTTCAAGCTGCTCTTACGCTTGGTATCCAGGCTGCTACTGCAATGCAGCTTTTCCCAATGGTTTCTAAGCTTTTCATGCAGGCTCTTTCTCCAATCTCTGATGCTGTTGGTGATTGGATGAAGAATAAGTTTAATGACGGTCGTGAACTCTACATTGGTCTTGACTGGCCTATTGTTGCAGGTTCTAATGAGCTTTGGGTTCTTACGATTCTTTTGATTCCATTTGAGATCGTTCTTGCTGTTGCTCTTGCCCCAGCTGGAAATACCGTTTTGCCATTTGCTGGTATTGTGAATATCTGTGTTGCTGTTCCTGCGCTCTTTATCGCATCTGGCAACCTTGTAAAGATGTTCATTCTTGGCCTCATTACGACTCCTGTTTATTTGCTTGTTGCTTCTTCATTTGCTCCTGCATGTACTCAGCTTGCACAGCAGTATTCTCCAGACGCGCTTGCAAATATGGGTTCCAATCCCTCCATTACTTGGTCTACGCTTGAGTGCCCTGATTTCCGTTGGGCAATTGCAAATGGCCTCTCTCTCAAGCCTGTTGGGATTATTGTCTTAATTGTTTGGCTTGTAGGCTTTGTATGGCTTATGAAGGAAATGTCTGCTCGTAATGTTGAGATTAAGAAAGAGCTCAATAGCTAATTCTTAAATCAAATAGCAGGGTTTTGTGTCATCTCTCCATTGTGACCGCTCACCATTTAAATGGTGAGCGGTTTTTGTACAGATGGTATGCGTTACTGCTTTAAATACCTCCTGTATTAAGGGTTTGGTTCATTTTCTTCAAAATAGCCAGTTGCCTCCCACTTTTTTCGATATTGAAGAGGGGTATATCCTTCTAACTCTTTAAATAGCGCGGAAAAATGGCTGGGTTGAGGTATGCCGCATAGCTGTGCTATAGATTTAATTGAGTAATCCGTATACTTTAGCAAATCACGTGCGTATCGCATCCTATTTGCATTTAGGTATTCACTGATGTTTACACCGACATATCGTTTGAAGTTTCGAGAAAGATGAAACTTACTTACTCCAACCTGTTCAGATAAATCATCTAAATTCACTTTATTGGTATAGTTCCAATTAAGATAATTAATTGATTGTCGAATGTATTCAGGAACTGAATTGAGCGTAAGGCTTGAATCAACTCTATTCTCAAGCAATAGTGTCATGATATGTACAATGGAGTCGTTAGCCAATATCTCTCTACGAATTGACGAGCTTTTTGCAAGGTTAAGCATTACCTCAAATAGATGCTTGAATCTTTCTAAGTTATTTACATGAGTATAGTTGTTTCCGTATTTCGTAAATTCTTTATAGTAACCACGAGCAGAGTTGCCGTTAAATTGTATCCAGTAGTAATTCCAAGATTCATCTTCTACACCTATGGTGTAGTCTTTTTTACAGTCAAGCCATACTATATCTCCCGAGCGCAAAACATGATGCTGACCGTCAAAATCAAAATAGCCCGATCCAGATGTGGTTAAAAAAATGTTATACCCCTCTAAATGAGGAGAAGTGCGAATAAAGCCATTACTTGCTTCATAGTAACCAACCCGCTGAATGAAAAAGAAGGTACTAATTGCGGTTGGTGTGGGTGTATAGATAATCCTAATGGAATCTTTGCTGAGGTTATTTCTTTTGATGTTGGCAGTGATATTTGGCGAGTTTACAGGCCCAGTTTGTTTCTGAGGAGTCGCTCCATCAAAATCAACTATTGTTTCTTCACTGATTGACATATAGCTATAGCTCCTAGATTGAAAGAACGAAACCAATATACTCATAAAAGTATCGTACTAATTGAACAGAAACAATTTAGTAAGTAAATGTATAAGTAAATGTAGCTATCATATCTAAAAAATGTGAAAGTAATTAATCAATCACTTTTGTATAGCGCGTTCAAGGGCGGTTCTGTTAATAATGCTAAACCCTTGGTTTTCTCGATGAAGAATATTTTGATTACAAAGCTCCTCTAGTAGACGAAACATATGTCGGTAACTCATACCAATAGAAGCAGAAACTTCAGTGAGCGTGTCAGAGAAAATCCCCGCGTTTTCATTGTTGATAATGTAGGCGCAAAGGCGCTGCTTTCCCGTGTAGAGCGCGGATGAAACGTAGGAATCTGCAGAGCTTGCTAGTTTACGAGCAAGACCACTACCCAATTTGTTAGAGAATACAATATTATGCGTTAGTTCCTTTTGGCATAGGGAATAGGGGAGTTGAATACATTCCAGCTGCGTGATAGCGCTTACCGTAGTTTTTGCTTGAGGTGCATTGCTCATGAGCTCAATGTCTCCAATAACACCACTAGAGATATACCAGCTTACAATGAGCGTTTTACCATTATTACCTAGTCTAAATGCCTTTGCGCGTCCTTTTGTGACCAGCCAAAAGCTCGTAAACACGTCTCCTTCGTTAATTATGGCTTCTCCAGGGCTGTATAGTGTGCGGCAGCAGTTGGTCAGATCAATTTTTGATAATCCATATGCCGCCATTGCTTCCTGTTGTAATTGGGTAAGACACCTAGTTTTCATGGTATATACCTCAACTTGTGGAGAGACTACGTGTTGTTCTTTTTAGTATGACATATGTCCTATCTATCTATAGTACTGCATCGTTAAGGTAAGGGCGGGAAGGAGCAACATGTGTATCTTTTTATCTGTGCTTACCGGCGTGGTTTTATCGGTAATGATTGCCATAAACGGGAATTTAACAAATCTCTATGGTGCGTTTTGGGCGGCAGTTATTATTTACTGCGTAGGTAGTCTTGTTGCCTTTGCGCTATGTAAGATGGAAAAAGAACAGAGACCCATTTTTGGACAGGGTCCCGTTTGGATATATTTGGGTGGTGCTATTGGCTTAATCACTACCGTATTTCAAAACTTTGCGTTTGGCAAAATCAGTGTGACAAGTCTTATTGCGCTGGGCCTGCTGGGGCAAACGCTTACTTCGTGCGTTATTGACCACTTTGGATTATTTGATTGTCCCAAACGTCCATTCTCTGGTAAGCAGCTTCCTGGTCTTGTGTGTAGCTTTGCTGGCATTTTTCTTATGATGGATACTTCAGTTGGAGCATCTGCGTTGGTTGCCATTGTATTGTCTTTGAGTGCGGGCGTAACCGTTGTCCTTTCTCGCATGGTGAATGCTCGTCTTGCTCAGCAAACAAGTGTGCTGCGCAGCTCGTTTGTTGCTCACATTACTGGCTTGCCGCTTACGTTGCTGCTGGCGTTTGGCTTTACTGGCGCGTCGTTACCACAGGTAGCTGCTGGACAACTTGGTTCTGTTTGGATGTATCTGGGCGGAGCGCTCGGTGTAACGGTAATTTTGTTATGCAATATTACGGTGCCTAAAGTGCCTGCATTCCGTTTAACACTCTTAACCTTTATTGGGCAGGTAGGCATGGGGGCTCTGCTTGATGCGCTTATGGGTAATGTGCAGTCTGGTGCCACGCTTATAGGTGGTATGGTAATTGCAGCAGGTTTGTTACTTAATTTTTGTATTGAAGCTTTGTGTATCCACAAAAGTTCTGCGTCAGAAGTTGTGCAGACTGCCTAAACATATCTGAACATCTTCCAAAAAAGATAGTAAAAATGTAGCCTACCGTCATTTGATAGTAGGCTACATGCATGCGTTGGTGCGCTAGTTACATGTATGGCAAACCCTAGTTAACCTGGCAGACCATAACCATGTTGGTGGAAGTGGAGTAGTCACCCTGAACAGGAGAGGTCTTGGGATCACCAGCGGTGATAACAACCAAATCACCCTTTTTGACTAGGTCAAGATTCTTAGCTTCTTTAAGGGCAATCTCTATGGTGCCGTTAAAGTTATCGGAATCCTCAGTTACAAAGCACTTTACACCCCAATAGAAGGAGCACTTGCGATAGGTCTTCTCGGAAGGCGTAAAGGCGTACAAAGGAAGTTTGGGACGGAAGTCAGAAATTAAACGAGCAGTACGACCAGATGCTGTGGGGGCAATAATGCAGGTAGCACCAACGCGCTCAGCGGTGGTAACAGCAGCAAAGCCAATAGCGCCATTAACATTCTTTACGCCACCACGGTCAAAGTAGGTATTGCGCTCTTTGAGGTATTTCTCGGTTTCCGTGGCAATGGATGCCATGGTTTTAACAGCATCGATAGGATATTTACCAGCTGCGGTCTCACCGGAAAGCATGACACAGTCAGTACCATCATAGATTGCGTTTGCTACATCGTTAACCTCTGCACGGGTGGGGCGAGGGTTACGAATCATGGAGTCAAGCATCTGTGTTGCAGTAATAACAGGTTTATAAGCCTGATTGCACTTGCTAATAATGGTCTTTTGAATGTGGGGAACTTCAGCTGCAGGGACCTCTACACCTAAGTCACCGCGGGCAACCATGATGCCAGAAGAAGCTTCTAGAATCTCGTCGAAGTTTTTAACGCCCTGTGCGCACTCAATCTTGGGGTATACGGAGATGCGTTCTGCACCTTGCTCGGCACAAATGGCACGAATTTCATTTACGCCTGCTGCATCACGAATAAAGGAAGCAGCAATTGCATCAATGCCAACCTCACAACCAAAAATGATGTCAGCACGGTCGCGCTCAGTAACTGCAGGAAGGCCAACTTCAACATTAGGCAGGTTAACGCCTTTGCGCTCACCCAGTTCACCACCGTTGTTTACAATGCAGTGCATATCATTGCCATCTACAGAAACAACCTCAAGGCCAATCAGGCCGTCATCAATAAGAATGATGGATCCAGGAACTACCTCGTTAGGAAGATTTTTGTAGTCAAGCGAGAAACGCTTGGCATTACCAACAACGCCATCATCAGTAGTAATAACAACTTCATCACCGGTGGTAAGCGTGACCTTCTCGTGATTCTCAAGCTCGCCCGTACGCACCTCGGGACCTTTGGTGTCCAGCATAATGGCTACAGGAACACCAAGTTCTGCAGCAATTTTACGGACGCGCTCTACACCAGCACGATGATAGTCATGAGAGCCGTGGGAGAAATTAAAACGAGCAACGTTCATGCCATTGCGAATAAGCTCACGCAAGACGTTCTCATCCTCTGTAGAGGGGCCCATAGTGCAAACAATTTTAGTTTTCTTGCTGGTCACAGCTCTTCCTTTCTTTGTGGTACAAGGCCACTTGTGACGGTGTTGCATACGTTTTAAACATGTAGTTACAAAAAAGTATACCGCGCTCAGAACTATAAATGGGCATCAAAGTATAACTAGCAAACAACACTGTGCTCAATAAAGTTCTTATCGCCGGCGTAAGCTCGTGCGTTTGCCAAGGTGGTATGTGCAATTTGAGCCAATGCTTCCTTCGTAAAGAATGCCTGATGGCTGGTAATTACTACGTTAGGAAACGAGCAAAGCTGTGCCGTTGGTGAATTAAAAATCTCATCCGTACGATCGCGGTATACGTTGGGGTTTTCTTCTTCATACACATCTAAGCCTGCGGCGCCAATCTTGCCAGACAAAATGCCACGTATAAGTGCGTGAGTGTCTACCAAACCGCCACGGCCTGTGTTAATAAAAATCACACCATCCTTCATGCTGGCAATGCTGACATCATTGATCATGTGATAGCTTTCTTCGTTAAGAAACGCATGCAAAGAGATAAGATCTGCGCGCGCAAAAAGCTCTTTGTTAGATACGTACTCATCAATGACGTGCTCTTCATGAATGAGCTTTTGGTTGGGGTAAGGGTCAGAGCCTAAAACGGTCATGCCAAAACCCTTGCAAATACGGCACAGTGCAGCACCGATTCTGCCCGTGCCAATAATGCCAGCGGTTTTACCATAAAGCGTTTCTCCTACAAGACCTACCAACGAGAAGTCATTCTCGCGAACACGATTGTAACCACGGTGTATACGCCTGTTTGCTGTGAGTGCCAGGCCCATGGCATGCTCTGCTATAGCCTCGGGGGAATAGGCGGGAACGCGGGTAATGGTCATACCCAGCTTTTTTGCGTATGCAACATTGACTACATCAAAGCCTGCACAACGCATCAAGATGAGTTGTACGCCCAGACCACTGAGGATTTCTAGCGTCATGGCGGATAGGTTGTCATTAACAAACGCACAGACACCATCGTAGCCACTTGATAGCGGGGCTGTCATAGGAGTGAGGTTGGACTCAGTGTACTCCAGTTCTATATCGGGATAGTTGATGAGTTCATTATTGAAGGATTCGATGTCATAACTCTTGGCACCAAAGACTAAAATTTTCATGCGCAGTCCTTTCTTATGTCATCGCAAGAGTGCGAGAAGGGTGTATCTAATTGTACAAAGGTACACTCTAGTGTAGTCGCTTTTTTGGATAGTAGTTATTACTGGGTAACTTATTACTGTGTAACTTACGAATAAATGAGTAGAATTACAGATGTATTGGTGCTTTATCAGGCCTACAAAAGGACGGCTGTAATGAGTAGCTATTTTGTTAAAGCAAGTAAATTTGTTCTTCCTGGCTGCGTAGTATCCGAAGGTTATTTGGAGGTTATTGACGGCCTGTTTGGCGAGATTGTATCTGAGCTTCCTGAGGGGGCAGACGTGCTGGATTATTCTGGCTGTTGGGTTGCTCCCGGTTATGTGGATACGCATATTCATGGTTTTGCTGGTCATGATGTTATGGACTGTGATGTAGATGGTCTTAACGAGGCAAGCGTGGAGCTGGCAAAGCATGGCACAACGTCATGGGTTGCTACTACACTTACGCAGCCTGCAGATCAGATTAAGGCTGCCTGTGCTACGGTGCGCGAGGCAGTGGAGGCGCGTGCGGATGACTTTATGGGTGCCAATATAGATGGCATTTATCTGGAGGGTCCGTTCTTTACAGAGAAACACAAGGGGGCTCAAAACCCAGATAACATGTGTGATCCAGACGTAGATTTGTTTTGCGATTGGCAGGAAGCTGCACATGGTCTGATTTGTAAAAGTGCTCTTGCTCCCGAGCGTGATGGCTCCACTCAATATTGTGCTACGTTGCACGAAATGGGTGTTGTAGTGGCGCTGGGACACTCTGATGCTACCTACGAGCAGGGTATGGCTGCTGTTGCAGCTGGCGCTACGGCATTTGTGCATACGTATAACGGTATGAGTGGTTTGAATCATCGCAATCCTGGCTTGGTTGGTTGTGCCATGACCACCTCTGCTACCTACGCAGAGATTATCTGTGATGGTATGCATGTATTACCTGGTGCTATTCAAGCTCTTGTGCGTGCCCGTGGTTGGGAGCACGTGGTTTTGGTTTCTGATTGCTTGCGCTGTGGTGGCATGCCTGCGGGCGATTACTTCTTGGGTGATTTCCCCATTCGCCTCACAGGTGGTTTGGCACGTCTCAAGCTTGCTGATGGTACGTTGGGCAGTATTGCGGGCTCTGTTTTGACGTTGGATCAAGCGGTGCGCAACGTAGTGGATTGGAATATTGTCACGGCCGAGCAGGGCATTCGTATGGCAAGTGAGGTGGCAGCAAAATCTGCAGGCATTGATGACATTTGCGGCATGATGTTGCCAGGTCGTTCTGCAGACTTTAACGTCTTGGATGCGGATCTTATGGTGGTTGATACCTTTATTGGTGGCATGCACGTACAAAAATAAATAGCTACAGCAAACGCCTTGTTGAAGGCGCTTGCTTGTATACAAGGGTTTCTCGATAGGCTTCAAATCCTGTCGAGAAACCCGTTTTTATTTGCTAAAATACAGCGTTTAAGGCACTCAATTTTAGCTTGGTGAGCCCTTGCCCCAAAAACGGGGAATTATGATCGGGCATCAAACAAACGAGTGTGGAGTAACGTGGTTTTATAGAGCCACAGCCCGATCAAGGAGGGACACATGAGGGAGTATCTTGTAGACGCTCAAGATGTGCTTAAGGAGGTTGGCGTAAGCGAGCTTGAGGGCTTGGGTGCAGGCGTTGCAAATCAGCGTTTGCAGGAAAATGGCCCCAATAAGCTTAAGGAAGCAAAAAAAGATCCACTGTGGAAGCGCTTCTTTTCGCAAATGGCTGACCCCATGATTATTATGCTGCTTATTGCGGCATTAATTTCTGCATTAGAAGGCCTATACAAGGGTTCCGCAGATTTTGCAGACGTCATTATTATTTTGTTCGTTGTTATCCTTAACTCGGTGCTTGGTGTTGTACAGGAGGCCAAGGCAGAGGAGGCCCTTGCAGCTTTGCAAGAAATGGCTGCTGCTACAAGTAAGGTTATTCGTGATGGTGTACAGGTAGTGGTGCCTTCATCCGAACTTGTGGTGGGTGACATAGTCATTTTGGAGGCAGGTGACTCTGTTCCGGCAGATTGTCGCATTTTGGAATCTGCCTCTATGAAGATTGAGGAAGCTGCTCTTACGGGCGAGTCTGTGCCAGTAACCAAACATGCTCATACCATTGCGCTGGATGAGGGAGCAGATGATGTTCCTTTAGGCGATCGCAAAAACATGTGTTACATGGGCTCAACCGTTGTGTTTGGTCGTGGTCGTGCTGTTGTGGTTGCCACGGCTATGGATACCGAGATGGGCAAGATTGCAGATGCATTGGCCAAGGCAGAGGACGGTCAAACACCTTTGCAAATTAAGCTGTCCGAGCTTTCTCATATCCTTACTCTTTTGGTCATTGGTGTTTCTGTTGTCGTGTTCCTTACGGGCCTGTTTAAGTACGGCACGGGCTTCTTTGGCAACATTAATCTTATGCTTAACACCTTTATGATTGCTGTTTCTTTGGCAGTTGCTGCAATCCCTGAAGGTCTGGTTGCTGTTGTAACCATCGTGCTTTCTCTTGGCGTAACTAAGATGAGCCAGCAAAACGCTATTATTCGTAAGCTTTCTGCAGTAGAGACGCTGGGTAGCACACAAATTATTTGCTCTGATAAAACTGGCACGCTTACACAAAACAAGATGACAGTGGTAGAGCACTTTACCGATAACAAGACCGCACACATTCGTACGATGGCATTGGCATCTGATGCCAAATGGGATGCTGCCGAGAATATCGCAGTAGGTGAACCCACAGAGGCAGCGCTGGTTGCGGATGCAGCTCAAGCTGGCTTTACTACCGAGCTCTTGAGCGCTTCTCGTCCTCGTGTGGGCGAGGCTCCTTTTGATTCTGGCCGCAAAATGATGTCTGTTGTTGTGCGCGGCAAAGATGGCTTTATGCAGCATACCAAGGGTGGCCCTGATGTTGTATTAGCGCGCTGCACCAAGTACTTATCGGCAGAGGGCATTGTGGACATGACCGATGAGCTGCGTGCTCGCATTATGGAGTCCAATAAGGCAATGGCAGATAAAGCCCTGCGCGTTATGGCTTCTGCTCGTCGTGACTGGGGTTCTGAAGAGCCTCGTGATTTTAGCCCAGAAAATCTTGAGCATGATCTGACCTTCGTTGGTTTGTCCGGCATGATTGACCCCGTTCGTCCTGAGGTTAAAGATGCAGTTGCAGAGGCTAAGTCTGCTGGTATCCGTGTTGTTATGATTACGGGTGACCACATTGATACTGCCGTTGCTATTGCCAAGGAGCTTGGTGTTATTTCCGAGCGTGCACAGGCAATTTCTGGTGCAGACCTTGATCGCATTTCTGATGAGGAGCTTGCTCAGACTATTGGAAACTATGGTGTATATGCACGTGTTCAGCCAGAACATAAGGTACGCATTGTTGATGCTTGGAAAAAGCAAGGCAAGATTGTTGGTATGACCGGAGACGGCGTGAATGATGCACCTTCCATCAAGCGCGCTGATATTGGTATTGGCATGGGCATTACCGGTACGGACGTTACCAAAAATGTTGCGGACATGGTTTTGGCGGATGACAACTTTGCTACCATCATTGGCGCAGTAGAAGAGGGTCGTCGCATTTACGACAATATTCGTAAGTGCATTCAGTTCTTGCTGTCTTCTAACCTTGCAGAGGTTATTTCGGTATTTATAGCCTCGCTTATTGGCTTTACCATTTTGGAGCCTACCCATCTGCTGTGGATTAATCTTATTACAGACTCTTTGCCTGCACTTGCTATGGCAACTGAGGAGGCAGAGCCTGGCATTATGAAGCGTAAGCCTCGTGATGCTAAAGATGGTATTTTCTCCAACGGTATGGGTATTGACACAGTGGTTCAGGGTACCGTTATTGCTTTGCTTACACTGGTAAGTTATTTTATTGGCCATTGGTACGAGTACGGTACGTTAGACATTTCCCAGGTACTTGCCAATCCTGCTGCTGGTGTTGAGGGCATGACCATGGCTTTCTTGACGTTATCTATGGTTGAGATGTTTCACTCGCTTAACATGCGCAGTCGTCGTCAGTCTATCTTTACGCTTAAGAAGCAAAATCTTTGGCTATGGTGTTCGTTTGCCATGGCATTGTTGCTTACCTTTGTGGTTATCGAGACACCACTGGCTCATGCATTTGGTTTTGCCGAGATTGGTTTTGCAGAGTACCTCACCGCAATGCTGCTTGCTGTTCTTATCATCCCCATTGTAGAGGTGCAAAAGGCAATTATGCGCGCGGTTGATAAGGACAAGTGCTAACAGAACCGTTACACTTAGTGCATATGGCACAAAAAGGTAAACATAGTCGCAATCGTAAGAGTGCCGGTAGGGAGCATATGTCCCTGCCGGCGCTTTCTTCATTGTTGGATGTGCCAACATTTGATGCACTGCCACTTTCTGATATACAACGCACTGCCTTTATGCATACGTCTGCTCAGCTTTCTGCCGAGAATAACGTTGAGCTTGCGGAGTATCACTTGGGCTGTGTGGTGAGGCTTGATCGTGGGTTCCCTGCTATTTCCTGCGCAGATGCTGTTTTTAGAGCTGAGTATTCTGTGGTGTTATCTCGTAACACAAATACCCATGCAGCAGTGGGTGATTGGGTAGTAGTACGCCGCCCACAGATGCATGATATGGGTGTGATTGAGGCGATTTTACCTCGCGTAAGTGATGTGGCTCGCTGGCGTGGAAATAGCCGTGGAGAACATCAGACACTGGCTGCTAACGTTGATTTGGTGCTTATTGCTCAGGCGCTTTCTGAGCGTGGCTTGGATGTTAATCGTATTGCTCGCTCTGTGGTTGTTGCACGTGATTGTGGTGCACGTGCTGCGATTGTGCTTACCAAGGCAGACCGCTGTATTAGTCCCATGCAGCTGGCAGAGCAGTTGCATAAACTCGCTGCTGTTGTTGGTGTAGAGGTACCCATTGTGGTTACAAGTGCTGGTACACAAGCTGGTCGCGAAGGTGCGGCAAAAAATACGGATTCTAACTTTAATGAGGCTGCATCTTTGAAGGCTTATGTACATACCATGGCAGTTCCCGCGCAGGTGAGTTGGGGAATTGAATCAGTTACAGCACTGGTTGCTCCTCAGACTACAGCAATTGTGCTAGGGGAATCTGGTGCAGGTAAATCTACCTTACTCAATGCGCTGCTTGGTAAAGAGATTCTTGAGACGGGTGCCGTGCGTAGCTCGGATGATGCGGGCCGTCACACAACAGTTACGCGACGAATGGTACAAATCCCTGGTGCTGGCATTATTGTGGATGCACCTGGTTTGAGAAGTCTTCCCCTTGTAGGACATGAACGCGGTTTGTCGCTGGCTTTTCCAGAGATTGCTTCTGCAGCTCAGGGCTGTAAGTTTAGAGATTGTACGCATACGCATGAGCCAGGATGTGAAGTTTTGTCTCATGCGGCTGCAGGTGAGTATTGTCCAGAGCGTCTAGCCGCATATCTTGCTTTGGCGGCAGAGATGCGTTCATCTAGGCAAACGCTCGATCCAGACATCGTGTTATAACGCTTAAATAACAGTTAAGCAGAGCCAGATTGTTTGTTTGGTGGCTTTTTTGTTGCAGGTTAGTGGCTGGGTATCTGGTGTTTATCAGCGATTGTTTGATGTTAGATACTTGCCATTGGCCGATAGTTGGATAGTTGTTTGATTGCTGATAGCTCACATCTGACTTTCTTTATTTTCTTGCGTCTATAGATGTGAGTTCCCGCACAATTTGAATCACTGGTTGGATTCGATGTGCGGAGTAGCTATGTCACTAAAATTCAGGATTGTTTTCTCGGTAGCGTGCGCGGTACTTGTTGGCATATTGTTTTTGTCGTATGCCCAGTCTGTTAAAGCGCAGGCACAAGCTATGCGCTCAGAAGTGCTGTCTAAATACGGAGGAGAAATCGCACAGGTTGCTGTTGCAACAAATACGATTGAAGCTGGCAAAGTAATCGATTCAAGCGATATTCAAATGCGTGATTGGGTGGCGGAATTAGTGCCACAAGGAGCTATTACCGATGCAAATTCCATTATTGGTAAGACGCTAACCGTTCCTATTTGTGCAGGTGCTCCGCTCTCTGAGTTCAATTTTAGAGAAGCTGGTTCTGGCATTGAAGTGCCTAAGGGCATGGTTGCTATCAGCATTCCTTTGTCGGACAAAATTGGTATTTCTGCTGCTACCTTGCCAGGCACAAGTGTTGCTGCGTATGCAACAAATGATTCAGGTACATCGCTTATCTCGGCAAATGTATTAATTTTGGCATCGGGATCTAAGCAGCAAAGTCAATCATCAGTGCTTACGCTTGCAGTTCCTGTTGCAGATGTAGAGAAGATCTTATCGATAAGCGCAACAGGCCAGTTGCGTTTAGTGGTACCCGCGGAAGACGTCTCTTCCTTGCCTGATAAGAAAAAAGAAGCTCCAGATTCTGTTGCTGCTTGTGATGTTACTGAACAGCAAGACAGCAATGCTGAGTAATCCATACCTTAACAGTTGTTCACAAAAAGATAGGGAACATGATGGCTCGTATTTGGTTTGTCTGCACTGGTAAAAGATATAAAGATGAAATCTTATCTGCAACGCGTGCTTTGCACCCTCATGCTTTGATTATTGATGAACCTTGTCCGCATACTATGCGTCAGAGATTACTTGAACAAGCACCTCATCGTGCTTCTGCGGTAGTGGGGCCAGAGGTTAATGATCCAACAGCAATCAATGTTGCTGCGGCATTGGTGCGCGATGGGTATGCAGATGAAGTTGTTTTGGTTGGCAAAAAGCCATCTGGATCTTTGAGGTCTCGAGCTGTGCGCGCGGGTATTGCACGTGTGTATAGTCTAGAAGACCTGAAGATACGTGCTGGGGAAGTGGCAGCAGCGAAACAAGCAAAGGAGTTGCAGGCTCAGGATGCTGTCGATTTCCCCAGCGAGCTTGCAGGTGATTTAGATGAGCCAGCAATTGAAAAACCCATACATCAAAAGCCCTCGCAAAATATGTCAGCGCCTGCGCCAACCAGTGTCCGCAAAAAGGGTTGTGCGCCTATTGTAGTTGTGGCTTCTGGTCGTGGAGGTGTTGGAAAATCAACTTTAATTTGTGCAAGTGCTTTACATGCTGCGCGTTGGGGGCTGAAGGTTGCGTTAGTTGATCTTGATCTTGGTTCGGGCAATTTGTTTAGCATGTTTGGCATGCAGCAGGGAACCGATTTAGCGCGATTTGTGAAACAAACAAAGATTGATGATGTGTTGGCAGCAGGCACCAAAGTAGAAGAAAACATTACGTTATGGGGTCCCTGTTCTAAACCAGAATTGGCAGAGACCGTAGCTCCGCTTATTAACAATTTATTGATTTCACTTTCCAATACGTACGATCTGGTGTTGGTGGATACGTCAACCTTGTGGACTGACTGCGTTGGTTTAGCTGCACAGCTGTGTGATCGCTTGCTGCTTGTTTCTGATGATCGCTATGGGGCAGTGGGTGCCATGTCTAGATGTGCTGCTTTAGCAGTTCGTTTAGGGGTAGCGCGTACTCGTATTATGCGCGTATCCAGTAGAAGTGATGTTAGTAGTAAGAATGAACATCATTTATATCGAGCAGATATTGGTTTAGAGGCTGCTCGTTTATTACGTGTGGCTGATGGCGGAGCAGAGATTCCCGAGCTTTTTAGTACGGGACATGCAGCTCATATAATGCAATCAGGCGGCGCGTTTATGCGCACTACCAAAATTTGCTTAGCGAAAGTACTGTCTGAGCTTGGTTGTCTTCCCCAAAATGAAGATGCACAAAAGGCGTCTACGGCAAGTTTTACTCAAAAGCCTAAAGGTTTCTTTGCACGTATGAGGGAGGCAGGCTAATGTCCCTGCTTGCGCGTGTACAAAAAACTCAGAGCGTTGATGTATCTTCTTCTGGTCAAGAGGAGCAGCAAACAAAAGATGAACTGCGCAGGCAGCTTAAAGAACAGTTGATTGCTACGATGGGCTTATCAACCATCTCGCGTATTGCCCAAGAGTCAAATGTTGGTACAGCCTATAACGAGCTTGGTGTTGCCTGTCAAACCATTTTGAATACACATTCTTATGAAGGTGTTACGCCCAAAAACCAATCACAGCTCATTAAAGAGGTGCTTGATGAGATTTTGGGGCTAGGCCCCCTGCAGCCATTGCTGGATGATGCAAGTGTAACCGAGGTTATGGTTAATGGTCCAAGCGCATTGTTTTTTGAGCGAGAAGGTCAGATGTATGCTGCAAAGCGTGTGTTTGAATCTGACGAGCAAATACTGATGGTAGTGGATCGCATCTTGGCACCGTTAGGTCGTCGCTTAGATGAGCAAAATCAGATTGTTAATGCGCGCCTAGCTAATGGCTATCGCGTTAATGTGGTCAATAAGCCCGTTGCTCTTGATGGACCCATTCTAACTATTCGCAAGTTTTCTGACAGGATTACCTCCTTACGTGAGTTGGTTCAGTTGGGCTCTTTGCCTGGTTGGTATGCACAGCTATTGTCATGGGCGGTGAGCTGCCGCAAGGATATTGCTGTTGCAGGTGGTACAGGTTCAGGAAAAACAACCTTGCTTAACGCGCTGTCCTGTGAGATTGATCCAGCAGAACGTATTATCACCATTGAGGATTCGGCTGAGCTACGTTTTGATACGCATCCGCATGTTATTAGATTAGAAGTACGTGAGTCCTCTTTAGAGGGAACCGGCCAAATTACCATTCGCGATTTGGTAAAAAATGCACTGCGTATGCGCCCAGATCGTATTGTGGTGGGAGAGGTGCGTGGCGAAGAGTGTATTGACATGCTTCAGGCCATGAATACAGGGCATGATGGCTCACTTACCACACTGCATGCAGGCACTGCCCAAGAAGCACTTTTGCGTTTAGTGCTTATGGCTCGTTTTGGTATGAACTTGCCTGTAGATGTCATAGAAGAGCAGGTAGCAACAGCGCTCGATCTTATCGTTATGTCTGCACGTCTGCCTGATGGCTCTCGTGTCATTACTTCTGCGGCAGAGGTTTTTAGAGATGCTGCTCGTGGCATACAAGCGCGCGATTTTATTTCCTATGACTTGTCCAGTCACAGCTGGCACTTGCTTTATGTACCAGCGTTCATCCAGAAGTGCGTGGAGGAAGGAAGACTTTCTTATAAGGAGGTGGAAGCGTGGAAGCAATCATGCTTGCAAGCGCGTTAGTTATAACTGGCGTAGGAGTTTTTGTTTGTGTGCCAAAGGGTTCTATAAGTTCCAATGTGCATACGCTCGCTGCGCAGCGTCTACCCGCTGTCGTATATGCTTTGAGTAAAACATCTGCAGTTACTTGGTTTTCTCGGCAGGATTTCTTTGCAGCGAGCTTTGAAAAAATACAGCGGGTGGGAGAGGCTTATGGTCTTTCATTAAACCTTTTGAATGCAGCGGCAGTGCATATACTTTTGAGCTGCATAGTCTGCGTCTTATTTTGTTTCGTCTTTGGTGTTTTCCTTGCTCCCTTCTTTATGATTGCAGCCGTGTTTGGGTCTGCATTATGGCTTTCGCATCAAAAAAAGCAGGATACCCTGCAAAGTGTGCAACAAGAAATGCCTGAAATCCTACGATCGTTGTCCATTGCCTTGCGTTCTGGAAAGACCTTGTTCCAGGCTATGGAATACATTGGCACCCATGCAAAAGGAACTCTTTCTCAATCTTTTTCAGTAGCAGCGCTTTCTCTACGTTGCGGTATGCCTATGCAAGAAGTGTTGTTACAGCTTAATGAGTCGATTTCAGTACCAGGTGGGGAATTGTTAGCTATTGCTTTGGAGATTTCTCAAAGAACAGGCAGCCCCCTTG
Source organism: Atopobium sp. (assembly GCF_034113385.1). Classification (NCBI taxonomy): domain Bacteria; kingdom Bacillati; phylum Actinomycetota; class Coriobacteriia; order Coriobacteriales; family Atopobiaceae; genus Atopobium; species Atopobium sp. Next base: position 105,730 of record NZ_JAXEXL010000002.1, read on the forward strand.
GAGAGATCTTAGCTACCTCCTCGCGCATGGTAGAGCAACGAGAAAAGCTAGCCCGGCTGCTTCGCACCAAGACAGCTCAGGCGCGTCTTTCGGTCAAGATTGTTTGTGGTCTTCCTTTTTTGATGCTCTGCGTGCTATCGGCAATTTCACAAGACTTTCGGCAGGGACTTTTTACGATTCAAGGCGTGGTATGTGTGGCAATTTCTTTGATACTTGATGGAATTGCATTGCTCATTATCAAGAAGTTGATGCAAGGAATCTCACAATGAACGCGCATGAGCTGGTCTTGCTTGCAGGATGTTTAGCTGTAGGGTTTGCCTGGTCATTTGTTGTTATGCAAAGAACGAAAATGCAATCAGGTCTCGTGCACAACAAACAAAGCAATAAACTTTTTCTACTGGTTGTTTGGTGGCAAAACCTACCTTTGGTGCAAAACATACAAAAACGAGCAGAGCTTAGTAAAGCGCAAACGGAGTGCCTGACTCATTTTCCTGTGTTTCTCGACATTCTTAACTTGGGATTATCGGCGGGGATGTCATTTGATGCATCGCTTGAGTTGTATTGCTCTAAGTTCAATACCGATTTAGCTATGCGCTTACGTAGATCTTTGTTGAGTTGGCAAATAGGAGAGCAAAGTCGTGCAGAAGCGCTTCAGTCACTGGCAAAAGAGTTGCATTTACAATCGTTTACTCGCTTTGCACATACGGTAGATGAAGCACTGCGGTTTGGTACCCCACTGGCGCATACCTTGGCTGCTCAAGCAGAACTCATTCGAGAAGAACAAAGAAATGCCTTAGAAGAGCGGGTAGAAAAAGTGCCTATTAAGATGCTTATTCCATTAGGAACGCTCATTGTACCTGCAATGTTGTTGGCAATTTTAGGACCGTTGCTCAGTGCAGCGTCAGGAAGTCTATAGAAGGAGATTTCTATGCAAGTACGTATGTTGGCAGTAGCAGCTCGTGGATATACCACACTGCTACACACGATAACAATGATACGCGATGAAAAAGAGGCTCAAGGTACTACCGAGTACGCTATTTTGGTAGGTGTGTTGGTAGTCATTGCTATTGTGGCAATCTTGTCGTTTAAAGATAAGGTTACACAGCTTTGGGATGCTATTTCACAAGGCATTAATTCGCTATGACAACTCGGTTTTTTAAGCACAAGCGACGGGTTGTAGCTGGTATTTTATTGATAGGTTTAGTCTGTTTTATAGTGGTTTTTGGATATGTTAATGCCGCTCATCCCAATAACCATACAGGCACAAAAGATTCAGTTAGTAACAAGAGTGCTCCTACTCAAAAATACAATCTGACGCTGCCATCTGGTAACCACACCATGCTTAATGATTTACCAGGACTGTCAAAAGTGGCTACCGAGTCTGGTGAGGTGAGCACACGCTACGAGCAGACTGAGTTACTTGAGTGTGCCACATCAATCTTACAAACGTATCAATCAAGACAGGATTGTACCCTTGCACACTCTGGATACTTGGATATATGTGGAAATGTATGGAGCTGCGTACTATGTGGGAAGGGGTGGGTGGATGTTGTCTTTGTTTCTCAATGCAAAAAAGATCAGTGCGAGGTTAAAACCGTTCACCTTACAGCTGCGCAATGGGCTTCTCGATATGCCAACCTTGCCAAGAGTTCATACGTATTGGATACGTAATACGGGCCAAGCAACAGTGGAATACACGGTGGTACTACTGGCATTTATGGCAATTCTACTGGGATTAGCTGCTGTTTTTCACGCCATGAGTGATGGGAGATTTTTATCTCATGTAATTACGGCGTTGCCTTTTACCTTTGGGGGCTCGCAGAGTTTGGGGGTGTGGCAGGATGTCCTTTTATTCTGAGACTCACGCTCAATCAAGTGTAGAAGCAGCTTTTATTGTCCCTGTGTGTATGTTGGTGTTGCTTTGCCTCTTGCAGCCTCTTTGTGTGATGTATACCCAGGCAACCATGTGGTCTACCGCCAATCAGGCATTACGGTGCATAGAGACAACTCAGGATACATTCGCGGTTACGAGTTACATACAGCGCCGTCTGAAGGCTATTCCAGAAATACCGCTCTTTCATGTAGGTGGAACTCAAGATTGGGATATTTCCTGCTCGGGATATACCGAGAAAAACGCTGAAGTTTCAATCTCTGGTCATGTAAAGCCATTACCGCTGTTTTATACAGCTTCAAAACTGTTTGCACAGACTGATGATAAAGGAATCATTTTGACGGTTACCGCACATTCCCAAGTCAGACCAGATTGGTTAGGAGGTGACTATGAAAGTTGGATTGGTATGTGGGATCAATAAAGCCTCTACATTACAAAGAAGGTCAAGAGGTCCTCTTAATCTGTTTCTTCAGGAAACAGGGGGTTATACCTCTTTAGCAGTAGTCACCTCTTTATTGGTAAGTCTGAGCCTTTTGTTTGGCATGGTTGGTGCCAGCTGGTATGTGGCAAAGGCAAACAAAACACAGGCTATTGCAGATAGTGCGGCTCTTGCTGGGCAAAATGTTATAGCAGGCTATGCCACTGTTGCGCAAGTGCTTGATGCATGTGTTTTAAGCATGGGAATCACGGGTGTATTGGTTGGTGGAGCTGGTTTAATTATCTCTGCTGTACCAGGTTTGTCTGCTGCAGGAGCACAAACAGTACAAACAGCAAAAACTATTTTAGATGCGCGTGCAAAGTTTGCTAAGAGCGCCAATTCTGGATTACAAAAGATAGAAGTCTCACTTCCGTTTTTTGTTGCAAAAAATTCAGCAGACGTTATTAAGGCAAACAACACAGATGTGCTTGAATATTCTGGAGCGGCCATCCCGTTTCCTCAAACATCACAAAGCAAATTTGTGCTTGATGAGTCACCGCAAGATGTTGGAAAACTCGAGGATTTAGCTGGCAAAATGGGGGAACAGTCAGACCAAGTAGCAGTGGCTCAACAAGAGGTGGATGATGCTCTTTTAGAGGGATGGCAAGCAGATTGTGTAGACAACCCCTATTGTTTGTATCAACGTGCAAAAACGCTATCGCATATTTCGCCAAGTAATAATCCGTATTATGCGTCGGTTGATGGATGGAACTTTGGCGTTCCGCTCTTTCGAGCTCGTGCCTATTATCGTGCGCGGTATATGGCAGAACAGCCTCAATCTTCAAGTGTAGAAGAAGCATCCAAATCTGCGGCTCGTACGGCGTTTTATGAGTATGCGTTTAACAAGCTTAATGAAGGTCACTATCAGCAGCATGAAGACGGCTCTGTTGATTTGGATTTGCCTTCCTTGCCGTCAAATACGCAGGAACTTAAACAAACCGAGCTCTATACCAAAAAAATGTGGCCGGTAACCAGTGTTAATGGTGTTCCTACTATTCACTATTCGCTCAGTTGCCCTGCTGCAAAAGGAACGTATTTGGGACTCGCATCACTTGCAGATTTAGATGCGGGAATCGTACAAGAGTGTTCAATCTGTCATTTTAAGACGAGTGATGTGGGTAAAACACCAGCTGCATCAACTTCAATCGACAATGGATTTGAGCATTATTGGGCGACAATTGTTCGCGCTTCAAAGCGTTACCAAGCTGCAAAAAATAAGCAGGTTGAAGCAGAAAAACAAATGAAGCAAACAGCTCAAGAGGGAAGTAGTGCTTTTGGAGAAGCTCTTGATGCTCTTAAGGTTAATCGTCCTAAGTTATGTCCTCCTGGCGCCTGGGGATGTGTATCGTTGGTAATGCGTAAAAGTATGTCTGCGAAGGCTCCAGTACTACATTCATCCCTTATTAAGGCTCCAGCACTTCCAGCTGGTATGGCTATTTCTGCTGCAGTACTTGCTCCAGATGCTGCAGATAAACAAGATAACGTGCTTTCTCATTTATTGGATGGTTTTTCGCTTAAACACGAAGGGCTTCTCGTTGGCTTGTCAAAGCATATTTGTACCGTATGGGGAAAGCTGCTGATGTCATATGAAGACGGTTATGATTTTGCAGCTCAGGTGGCAGATTCGTTCTTTGAAAAGCTTGAGGGTGTTGCCGGCGGGACTATTGCGCATATGTTGCAAGATCAGCTGGTTGGTTTGATTGAGGACACTGGTTTAAAACCTGTAAATTTGCAGGCAAGAAAGCCCGTGCTTACCAATACGCAAAACGTGCTTACACAAGCTGGTTTTAGCGGTATGGACGTACTGCGTTCAAAGATACAATCACTGCCCGCAGATGCAACGGCTCAGCAAGTTGCTCAGGCTATGGGTGTTGTTCTTATTAACGAGTTGCCCGATGAGTATTTCACTATTGCAGACCTACCTATACCAGGTACGGAGTTTTCTATCCCGCTTACCATTGACGTAAGAAAGCTGGTGGGTCTTACATGAGACAGATGGTTCGGCGATTCATTCACATATGGGCTCGACAAAATAATGCTCAAATGAGTGTAGAGCTGGCAGTTCTGATGCCTGTGGTACTGGTTATGTCGCTTGTGGTATATAACCTTGCTCGATACCTTGAATTAGGCATGAAGTTTTCTGCTGAATGTTCCCACGCGATTGTTAACTTGGGAACTACCGGGACCTCTGCTGCTCAACAAATAGGTAATCCCATGGCAGTACAGCAAGCTATCGAGAAAAACTTGCAGCTCAAAGACGTGGGAGAGGTGGAGGTGCAGGTGCGTGAGCGCAATCATTTTGCTGTAAAGACCACTACATTTAGTTTCTTGCCTAAGGTTCATGAGTACCTTTGTATTCTGCGCATAAAACCTTGGCCATCTCATTTTGTTATTGCTGGGATTACCTTTAGCCCACCGCCGTTTATGACGTATGAATATCGTTTGTATGTTGATCCGTATCGGTCGGGGGTGGTGGTATAGAAAACGCTTATTTATGGCTTTGCCTATGACTTTGCCCGCTCTCTTAAAGAAGGAGTATTGAAGATGACTACCGAAGAAATGACAGCTCAGGCAACAAGCAGCAAGCAAGATGGAGGGCCTACAAAAGTATGTCCGAGTTGCGGGGCAACTCTTTTTGCAGATATGGATATCTGTTATGGCTGCCTGTACGATTTTACAAAGACCTATGAACCGCCTCAGATTGGTGTGGCAGATGAAGTACCTGTAGAGGTATATGAGCAACTTCCTCAACCACAAGCTAAAAACCTAGAAGAACTAGAAAACCCGGCAGCAAAGACAGGTTTTTCTATACAGGAAAATCAAGACAAGCTCATTCAAGCTGCTTCTGATTCCGCCAAACAAACTGCCTCTGTTTTGCATGTGTGCGGACCTTCCGTCAATCTCTCTTTTGGCTGTAGTAACCAGGGTATTCGTCTGCTTGTTTTCAAGGCAACTTCGCAGTCTTGTGAGGGTGTCGGTCTGGATAAGGGCACAAAAATTAATATGGGTGACCTCGTATTTACGGTGCAGTAGCTGGTGTGGTGCTTCAGTGCATTGGTTCTGCAAAAGTTTTGTATTCCTGTGCTCACGAGGAACTTTGCAAGCTTTGTGCGCATAGCTTTTTTAGGTAAACACACTCAAAACAGGGTATAGTTATATGCAGTTAACACTACAACGTTTGGTAAAGCTTGGGGGCGCCACATGTCTTTAGTGGATATTGTTATTTTTGCTGTTGTCGTGGCAATTATTGCGCTAGCTGTTCGTTCACTTATGCGTTCTAAAGGCGAGTGTGCAAGCTGCGGAAGCTCGTCCGGCTGTTCTTCTCATGGCGGAGAAAAAAGTTGTTGTACAGCAGCTGAATCTATTGTTTCTGGAATGGAAGCTAAGTTGTCTTCTCATAAATAAGAGGCATATTCTGAGGCATACATACTTTTTGTCATGGTTGTAGACTACCGCATTTCGGAAATCTACAGCCATTTGCTTTTTTCTATATATTGGAAATACGAGTGAAACAACTTTGTGTCAAACTCACTATGTTAGAAAGTAAGTTTTTAGCTTCAATCCTCCGGGAGGGACTATGTCCTACGAGCAGAATATCGACTTCGTACTTCGTACGGTTGAAGAGCGTAACATTCGTTTTATCCGGCTGTGGTTTACCGATGTATTGGGCAATTTAAAGTCACTCGCTATTTCTCCAGAAGACCTCGAAGAAGCCTTTGAGGAGGGCATTGGTTTTGATGGCTCTGCAGTAGATGGTTTTGTTCCTTTGGAAGAGTCGGATATGCTTGCATTTCCTGATCCAGAAACCTTCCAATTGCTTCCTTGGCGTTCCAAGGAAGATGGCGTTGCTCGCATGTTTTGTGAGATTAAGACACCCAACCGCGAGCCTTTTGTTGGAGATTCTCGTGCTCGCTTAGAAAAGCTTTTTCGCGAGGCCGAGAAGCACGGGTATTTTCTTAACGTTGGCTCTGGTATTGAGTATTTCTATCTCGATAATGACAAGACTCCTCAATTGTTGGACAGCGCCGGTTACTTTGATTTGACTCCTTCTGATTATGCGCAGGATTTGCGTCGTAGCACTACGCTTGCGCTCGAGAAGATGTCTATTCCCGTAGAGTATTCTTATCATTCAATTGCACCTTCACAAAACGGCATCCAGCTTCGCTATGCAGAGGCTCGTACCTGCGCAGATAATATTATTACTGCACGTTTGGTCATCAAGGAGGCTGCGTATAATCAAGGTCGCTATGCATCCTTCATGCCCAAGCCCTTTAATGGTATTCCTGGCTCTGCCATGTTTGTTCATCAGTCTTTAATGGATCATGACGGAAACAATCTGTTTTGGTCAGATGATGAGAAACTCGAGGGTGGTGTTGGTCTTTCCAGCTTGGCAAAGCATTACATTGCAGGCATTCTTAAATATGCTCCAGAGTTTTCTTTGGCTACAAACCCAACTGTCAATTCTTATAAGCGCCTCATTCCCAATGGTGAGGTTCCCTGTTACGCAACGTGGGGCCGTAAGAATCGTTCTGCGTTGGTTCGTATTCCTACGCATAAACCTGGAAAACAAGCTGCAACGCGTATTGAGCTGCGCAGCCCTGACCCAACATGCAACCCGTATCTGGCATTTGCTGTAACTTTAGCAGCTGGTATGCGTGGCATTCAGGAGGAGTTGGAGCTCCAGCCTGAGTCTACTTTGGAAGATGCCAACCTAAGCGGTGCACAACTTCGCGCCAAGGGTATTCAGCCGCTGCCACGTGATCTTGGTGAGGCAATTGCTCGGTTTGAGAGCAGTGAGCTTATGCAAGAGGCGTTGGGTGAGCATATCTTTACCTATCTTCTTAATGTAAAGAAGCGCGAATGGGAAGAGTATCGTACTTCTGTTACAGATTGGGAGCAGGCTCGGTATTACGGCGGTTTCTAATTGTTTATGGTATAAAGCAATAGTGTAGACACATTGCTGAATACAATCTGCATTAAGCGGTAGAATACAAGCTAAAACTTGCAGTTACTGTGCGGTGAAGTTCAAGCAATAACAGATGCTCGATGCTATGGTATTCTCAACGTCGAGCATCTTTCTTACCCTACCAGGTTGGAGGTGGAATCAGTGCACCACAGGAATATTTTGTACGTATCGACGACTTCCCGTCATCGTGAGTATATGCGTGAGCTTACACACTCGTTGGATGCCTCTGCACTTATTGCATCTCCAGATACCTTTGCTCAAGCAATCGCTTCTAATCGTGAGTTTGACCTGGTAATTTTAGATCTCGCGGGTGTAACGAGTGATTTTTTTGGAACGGTAGAGGCATATCTTTCTGATAACGGGATGATGCCGCTGCTGTTAGTGGTGGATAAATCTGCATTGCCTAACATGAGGATTCCCATTCAGTTTAAGACGGATTTTGTCGTTTCAAACTGCTCGGAAGCAGAGATGGAAGTGCGCGTTTCTCAGCTTCTTTGGCCAGGCGAAGAAAGCGCTCCTTCTGATATTGTCACCATAGACAACATGACCATTAACCTTGCAACCTATCAGGTTTATGTGGACGATAAACCCGTGGATTTGACACTTATGGAGTACTCGCTCCTTTCATTCTTGGCAACACATCCCTCACGTGCTTATTCTCGAGATACGCTTCTACATCGTGTCTGGGGCTTTGAGTATTGTGGCGGTACGCGTACCGTTGACGTTCATATTCGTCGAGTGCGCTCCAAGGTTGGTCCTCAAATAGCTGGTCATATTGTTACAGTGCGCGGTATTGGCTATCTGTTTAAGCTTTAGGCTATCGCGCAAGTCGTAGTGTTACTTATGTGAACGTTTTTTCATGGTCTTGGGCATACAGCTTGAGACCATGTTTTTGTTGGAATTGCGGTTTGGAGAAATTCAGCTCTTAAGACGGTTAAAATTTGGACATCCTATACGTATGTATTGAGTGAGCCAGTTGCATTAGTTCTAAAGAGGTGCTCCATGTCTGATATTTCCAATGAACCCAATCCAACAACGATGGACGATGCTGCGACTGTTTCTCAACCAGTTGCAGCCACGCCCACATCTACATTATCCTCATCTACCCCAATGCCTGACCCACAGAAGCCCCGTTATGGGCGGGTTGTGCTCATCTCTTTAGTAAGTGGTGCCGTAGGTGCTGCAGCTATTGTATGTGGTCTTAAGTTTGGTGGGTTTCTCAACATGCCTTTAACGTCAAATACAAGCTCTGCAGGGCAGACTATTTCTATTCGCACTACGGATGAAAAAGCTACAACAGCTCAGGCGGTTTCCAAGAAGTGTCTGCCTTCTGTTGCCTCCATTTATGTTGCCTCTAGCAGCAAAAACTACGTTGGTTCAGGCGTTGTTTTGGATACCAATGGCCATATTCTTACTAACTACCATGTAGTTGATGGAGCAGAGACTATTACCGTTACGCTCAACAATACGCGCTATGAGGCAAAGGTTATAGGCTCTGACTCTTCAAGTGACCTTGCCGTCCTTAAGATTGACCCTAATGGTGCTCAACTTACGCCCATTGAAGTTGCCGATTCTGATTCCTTGGTTGTTGGCGATTGGGTTATGAGTATTGGTAGCCCTTACGGACTTGACCAGTCTGTCTCGTCCGGTATTGTGTCTTCACTTTATCGTTCAACTATGTTGCCTTCTGCTTCTGGTAATACTATCTATGCTAATCTCATTCAGACTGATGCGGCTATCAATCCCGGTAACTCGGGCGGTGCTTTGGTAAATGCAGAAGGTAAGCTTGTAGGTATCAATTCCATTATTGAGTCCAGTTCTGGATCAAATGCAGGCATTGGTTTTGCTATTCCATCTAATTATGCTATCAAGGTTGCCAAAACTCTTATTGAAGGCAAGCAGGTTCTTCATGCGTACCTTGGTGTTTCTCTGCAAACTGTTACCGCGTCTAATGCTGCGCGCAACAAGCTTTCGGTTAATCAGGGTGCCTATATCACAGGCGTTACCTCTGGTAGTCCTGCCGCTGCTACAGAACTAAAGGAAGGCGATGTTATCACCAAGATTAATGATGATACTATCTCGTCTGCCGATGCACTTATTTTGGCTGTGCGCGCTCGTGAGGTGGGCGAGAAGGTCAAGATTACCGTTATGCGCGGCTCTGAAGAGAAAACCTTTGAGGTGACCCTCGGTTCTGATGAATCACTGCAAGGGTCTGCTGCTGGCTCTGCACGTCGGGGTGACACCAATAATGACTTGACTGATTCTGCGGGAGCTAACCGATGAATCAATACATCATCAGGTGATGTGCGTACGGTATAAAACTTCAACACTAGTAAAAGTGGCATTCTGTAAAGGGGTGCCACTTTTGTATGGTGTGCATATATGTCTGAGCAACAACGTACAATAGAAAACGATACAGACAACTCTTTGGGTGGTGGGCTACCACCATTAAGGTTTTTAGGCATTCTACGAACAAAGTGAGCGAGTTGTAAGAAAAGAAGAGGTAAAGCGGGTATGAAGTTTATCCATACGTCAGATTTACACTTAGGCAAGAAGATTGCTAACTTTTCTTTGGTAGAAGACCAAAGCCACATGATGAACCAGCTGTTTGATAGGGCAACCTCCCACAACGTGGATGCGGTTGTGGTGGCAGGAGATGTGTTTGATACAGTAACACCGCCAGATTATGCAACACGTTTATGGGATGATTTTCTTACACGCATGTCTCTTACGGGGATTCCCGTGCTGGTTGTAAGTGGTAATCATGACTCTGGTGCTCGTTTGGGATGTGGTTCACGCTTATTTTCTCAGACAGGTATTCATATTGCAGGTGAGCTTGCTGGCCAGATAGAGCCGGTATCTGTTGCAGGTGTTAACTTTTGGCTTGTGCCGTTTGTGCGTCCGTCGGACGTGCGTGCGTGGGCTGCCCTACAAGGTAATGAAAAAATCTCGCTTACGAGCTATGAAGAGGCGTTTGGTTATCTTATTACCTCAGTTCGCAGTCATCCGGCTTTTGCCAAGGCGTCCAATGTTTGTGTGGCGCATCAATTTATTACAGCTGGCAGTACAAAACCTCAGCTCAGTGAGTCAGAGCGTGGCGGTTTTGGTCCTTCAGTGGGTACGCTCGACAACATAGATGCTTCCGTTTTTGATGGATTTGCGTATGTAGCGCTTGGCCATATCCATGCGCCACAAAGTATTGGCTGTTCTACTGTGCGCTATAGTGGCACACCTCTTAAATATTCCAGTTCGGAGGCCTGTCAAAACAAAAGCTTTGTGTTGGTAGACATTGCACAAAGCGGAGCTGTTTGTTATACATTACTCCCCGTTGGTGCATTGCATGATTTTAGAGTAGTAACAGGCTCATTGGATGAGCTACAGCAGATAGCTGCGGCACAGTCACCACAAGAACAAGAAGACTTTGTTCAGGTGCAGGTGGTGGAAGATAACCCCGTGGATGTTGTAGCTCGTATTAAGCGTATGTGGCCTCGCTATGCAGGTATAACAGTACAGTCATCACATGGACCAACAATCAGTTCTGTGGCAGCACCATCGCAAGAAAAGCTAGAAAAGAGCAGCCTTAAGGAGCTTTTCTCGGATTTTTTTGTACATCAGCTTGGTAAGCATTTATCGCCAGATGAAGAAGCATTAGTGGCGCAAGCATTTGCACAGAGTTCCAAGGAGTTGATATAAGTGAAGCCGCTACAGCTTTCTCTTACCGCCTTTGGCCCTTATGTACAAGAAACCACTATTGATTTTACGGAGCTCGGCAGCCATGGGCTGTTTTTGATTTACGGAGATACTGGCTCTGGCAAAACGATGCTGTTTGATGCGCTTTGTTTTGCCTTGTATGGAGAAACGTCTGGTGGACGTGACCCTATGCAATTGCGTAGTAGTTACGCCACGCCCACGCAGCTATGCTCTATTTGCTTTACGTTTGAGCATAATGGCATTTGTTACACTGTTAGGCGTCAGCCTACTCAGCAGGTTAAGAAGAAGCATCGCACGTCTGCTTCGGGGGATGACACCACCTTGCGCTCAGCACAAGCCGAATTGCTGTGTGGAAAAGAAGTGCTTCAAAATGCACCAACCAAGGTTACTGCTGCAATAGTTGAGCTCTTGGGTCTTGATGTGGATCAATTTCGCCAGGTTACCATGATTGCACAAGGTGCCTTTCGTGAGCTTTTAACAGCAAAGAGTTCTGCGCGAGAAGAGATTTTGCGCAAGATTTTTATGACGCAAAATCTTAAGGGGTTCCAGGAGTTTTTAAAGCAGCAAAAAAGTGCAACGCAAGCAGCATATGATGAGCACATGGCTTTATTGCAGCATGAGCTTTCTCATTTGAGTATTGACGTTGTAAAGAATCCAGATGAGTTTGCCTTGCTGCAAAATAAAGATGCTGCTCGTGCCATGCCTCAGCAGGAAGTTATAGCTACCATCACTGCGCTTCTTGATACACTTGCCAACATGCAGGCGCGCGCCCAAAAAGCACGTGAAGATGCTCAACGGCAAGAGCGTGATGTACAAGTTGAGCTTGAGCAGCTGTGTCAAAAACAGCAGCTTTTGGATGCTGCTCAGCATACGGGTAATGCCGTAAAGCAAGCCGTAGCTGTTCATGGCCAAGCAAAGGCTTTATTTGATGAGGTACAAGAGACCTATAAACAGCGGCATGCACAAAGCATTGCACGAGAAACACAACTTGCGCAAAGCTTGCCAGATTACGAGGCACTCCATCAGCATCAGCAAAAATTAGAAAGCTTACATGCCCAGTTGTGTGACCTTGAGGTGCAGCAGCAAGAGCAGCAGTCCTTACAAGAGCATGTTCATCAGCGCTACCAAGAAGCGTTGCAAGCACAAAAGGATTTACCAGAACTGACAGAACTAGTTGCGCATATAACCCAGAACCAAAAACAGGTTACGCAAGCTATTGCTCGTGCAAAACAGCTGTCCGAGCAGTATGCCGCTCTTCAGTCACAGCAGGTACAAGTTACAGAAACTCAAAATCGGCTGTCTGATGCGCGGACTAATCGTGACCTTGCTTTAGCCACGGCAGACCAGCTCATGGATGCTTTTACAGCAGGAAGTGCGTATGCATTGGCACGAGATTTGCAAAAGAACAAGCCCTGTCCTGTTTGTGGGTCAACGCAGCATCCTTCACCTGCTACCAGTGCACATGAACCTCCCACAAAAGAAGAACTTGAGGCAGCACAGCAAGCAGCTAAAACAGCGCAGCAAAGCTATGAAAGTACCTCTCAAACTTGTATCTCTGCTACCGAGAAGTACCAGGCTTTGCAGACATCGTATCTGCAGGCTGCCTCTGAGTTTTTACAAATGCAGATCTTAGATGGTGCCGTGGCAGATACTCATGTTTCTGACCGCCTGGCGCAAGAAACACAACAACTTGAAGAACTTGACGCTTCATATACGCAGGTTTCTTCTCGTTATGCGGCATTACAAAAGCAGGCAGGCACTGCAGAGTCGTTTGAAGTCCAGCTTGGTGCTGTAACACAACAGCAAGAGGAAACAAAAGATTGCATGTCCAAGGTGCGTCTTGAACGCGCACGGATAAAGTCGCTTGTAGACGAGCTACAAAACAAGTTGGAGTTTGATACAAAAAAGGCAGCAGAGCAACTCCTCCATCAAGTACGACAAGAGCGAGAAACGCTTGAAAGCAGTTATCAGGCTGCACAAAGTGCGCTTGATGATGCGGGTAAGAATCTTGCGTCTGCTCAGGCAACCTATGATGCTTCGTTAGCGCGTCTGGAGGAGCTGGGGCTTGCACCCAATACCGTTCTTGAAAGTCCTTCTCGTTTGCAGCAACTATATGCTGCAGCACGTGAGGCAACACAAGAACAAGAAGAGCTGTTTACGTCAATAGTGGCAAGTTATAAGCACAACCAAGATATTTTTGCTCAGGTGCAAAAACTCTATGCTCAGCTACCTGCCCTTAAACAGGCATGGATTGCGGCACAAGAGGTTTCCAATGTGGCATCTGGCGATATTACCAGTGCTATGTCTACCACGGCCAAGCGCGTGTCGTTTGAGCGCTATGTTATGAGTTACTACTTTAATCAGGTGCTGGCTTGTGCCAATCATCGCTTGCACACCATGTCATCGGGGCGCTATCAACTTGTCCGTTCTGATCAGGTAAAAGGTCGTCGTCAAACCGGTCTTGATATTGACGTATATGACAGTTGGAATGGAAAAACCCGTCCCGTGGATACGCTTTCTGGTGGAGAGTCCTTTGAAGCATCCTTATCTTTGGCACTTGGCCTATCTGACTATGTACAGCAGCAAACGGGTGGTATCTGTTTAGATACGGTGTTTATCGACGAAGGATTTGGCACGCTTGATCCAGATACGCTCAACCAAGTCATGGATGTTCTGTCTGACCTTGCATCGAGTGACTGTCTGGTAGGTATTATTAGTCACGTGGAAGAATTGCGTCAGCAGATTCCAAAGCGTATTGAAGTTACTGCAACAAACGATGGTAGTTTTGCTCACGTTGTCTGTGAATAATACGAGGTAAACATGGCAGATAAGAACATGCACGATGCGTGGAATCAATCCTCTTTATTTGATGCTTTTGAGTCACAGGAGTCTGATACTCCAAAAGAGACGCAACAGCTTCAAACGTCTCAAAAATCAAGCGCTTCTACCGTTACAGAAGCTCAAACCCCTGCTCAACGTGCAGCAGAGCTTAATCAGCTTTTAAGTCATGCTGCGTATCAGTACTATGCGCTTGATGATCCAGAGATGACAGATGCTCAATTTGATCGCTTACTTGTTGAGCTGCAACAGCTTGAGTCTGAACATCCCGAGCTTGTTACAGCGCAAAGTTATACGCAGCGCATTGGAGGCTATGTATCCGAGCAATTTGCCTCTGTGTATCATGCTCAGCGCATGTATTCCATGGATGATGCCATGAATCTTGAAGAGCTTGATGAGTGGTTGCACAAAACCGAGGAAGCCTTGGGGGCTGTGGGTAAGGTGGCGTATACCTGCGAACTTAAGATTGATGGCTTGGGTATTGCGCTTACCTATACCGATGGGCAATTTGTACGCGCAGCCACACGAGGTGATGGAACAAGAGGCGAAGACGTTACCGTAAATGCTCGTACCATTAGTGATATTCCTGCAAAGCTTGCGCTTACTGGCCTTGATACCCTTGCAGATAGGGGCTTTGGACAAAGCGTTGAAGTTCGCGGTGAGGTGTACATGCCGCGCCACAGTTTTGTGCGACTTAACGAGCAAAACGATGAAGCGGGGCGTGCTCCCTTTGCAAATCCACGCAATGCAGCCGCCGGTTCCTTGCGCCAAAAAGATGTAAACGTAACCGCTTCACGTGACTTAGAAACGTTTATCTATGCGGTAGCTGATGAGTCTAATCTGAGCGTGTCTTCTCAACATGCTTTTTTGCAGTGGCTGCGCGCTTGCGGGTTCTCGGTAAATCCGCATGCTCAACGTGTGGAAAGCGCACAGGCTGTTCATGACTATTGCATGGCAGCGCTGCAAAAACGTGATGAGCTGGATTATGACATTGATGGTGTTGTTGTTAAGGTAGATGATTTTGCGCTTCAAAAGCAACTTGGTTTTACGGCTCGCGCGCCCCGTTGGGCTATTGCATTTAAGTTCCCGCCTGAGGAGCGTCAAACTACGTTACGAGAAATTCGTGTTCAGGTTGGTCGTACGGGCGTGCTTACGCCGGTGGCAGAATTTGATCCTGTAACCGTTGCTGGCTCTACCATTGCACGTGCTACGTTGCACAACATTGATGAGGTGCGCCGTAAGGATGTGCGTGTGGGGGATACGATTGTGGTTCATAAGGCAGGTGACGTTATTCCCGAGGTAGTCGGTCCTGTTTTGTCTGGTGATTTGCAAGCAGAGCATGAGCGGCGTCCCTTGTGGAGCATGCCTCATACCTGTCCAAGTTGTGGAAGCCCTCTTGTGCGTGAAGAGGGCGAAGTTGCCTATCGTTGTGTCTGCCTTGACTGTCCCGCTCAGGCAACAGAACGCCTTATCCATTGGGGCAGCCGCAAAGCTATGGATATAGATGGCTTGGGAGATGAGATAGTAAACCGCCTTGTTGAGCAGGGTATTTTGAGTGATGTTGCAGATTTTTATGACAAGCTGACTGAAGAGTTGTTGGCAGCAACACCAACAGGGCGTGTGTATGAAACTAGTACGGCAGATCATACTGAGGGTGATTCAATTCTGTTGGGTCATACCATTGCTCATAAAATTATGAATCAAGTACAGGAATCAAAAACACGGGGCCTTGCGCGCGTCTTATTTGGTTTGGGTATTCGTTTTGTTGGTGAGCAGATTGCTCGTTCTTTAGCGGATGCATTCGGCTCACTTGAGGCTCTGTATGGCGCCTCTCAAGAAGAAATTATGCAGGTAGATGGCGTTGGTGAGAAACTCGCAGTATCCATTAAGAATTTCTTTGCTGTTCCAGAAAACCTTGCTGTTATTGAGCGCTTGCGCCGTGCCGGCGTCGTGCTTGAACAGCCGGGCGACTCTACCGCTCAGACAGTTCCTCAAACGCTTGCCGGCCTTACCTTTGTGTTGACGGGCACCTTGGAAACCATGAAGCGCGATGAGGCGGGAGCTGCTTTACGTGCTATGGGAGCAAAGGTTTCTGGCTCTGTCTCCAAAAAGACAAGCTATGTAGTTGCTGGTGCTTCTGCTGGCTCAAAGCTTACTAAGGCACAGGAGTTGGGCGTGACCGTTTTAGATGAAGCTGCTCTCCAACAAATTCTTACGACGGGAAGGGTGTAAATGAGTCGCGTAGTTACTGAGGGCTTTATGCCTTTTTTGGAATACCAAACGTACTATCGCATTGTTGGTATGTGGACACCGCATACCACACCAAAAGCAGCACCTCTGATTTTGCTTCATGGAGGTCCGGGCTCTACTCATAACTACATGGAACTTCTCGATAGTCTGGCCGATGATGGCCGTGCCGTTATAAGTTACGATCAGCTGGGTTGTGGGCAATCCTTTATAGATGGTCATCCTGAGTTGTGGCATGCTCAAACCTGGGTTGATGAGCTTCGTGCGCTCATAGAGCATCTGGGTATCTCACGCTTCCATTTATTGGGCCAGTCGTGGGGTGGCATGTTGGCGCTCACGTATTTGGCAGAGTATCAGCCAAAAGGCGTGCAGTCGGTTGTGCTTTCTAGTACCTTATCTTCTTCGCAGCTGTGGGGTAAAGAAAATCATCGGATGGCGCGCATGCTTCCTGCTCAGGAATGGCAGGCCTTAGAGCATGCCGAGAAAACCGGTGAGTATGATTCTGCTGCCTATGCGCAGGCAATTAACCATTACATGCAACTGCATTGTTGTGACACGGTTTATGGACAAGAGGCACCAGAATGCCTGCGGCGTCCCAAAAAATCTGGTATTGAGTGTTATGAAACCGCGTGGGGTCCCAATGAGCTTATGCCCCAAGGGACACTCAAAGACTGGGACTATACAGCTCAACTGCCACGTATCAAAACACCTGCTCTTATCGTGAGTGGCACCGATGATTTATGTACACCGCTCATTGCAAAGACCATGTTTGATGGTTTGCCCAATGCACGCTGGGAGCTTTTTGAGGGTTGCCGCCACATGTGTTATGCAGATAACAACCCTCGGTATCTAAAGCTTATGCGCTCTTGGCTTCAAGAGCAGGATGAACGCAACGCACGCGATAGGTGATGGCTTGATGGCGGACATCTAGTTCAGATAGCTTACCAGCTCATCTTTTGTACGTGATTTTGTATGCATGGGGGATGGGTGAGCATTGGCAGCGGGCCATCCAATGGGGAATGCTGCAATGAGTTCATAGCCGGCCAGCTCGGGGAGCTCTTGAGCAATGGCAGGCGCATCAAACGAGCCAAGCCAAGTGGTTCCAAGCCTCAAATCCGCAATGGCAAGCATGATGTGTGTGGCAACAATAGAGGCATCTACATCGGCAAAGTTTTTCATATCGTAGCTGCGTGTCCATGCTTCATCATGCGCGGCACCAACCAAAATATAGCTGTGTGCGCCAAAATCATAGCGGGTGTGGCGTGTGAACTTTGCTACCTCATTACCGGTTAAAACCCACAGCCTAAAGGGTTGTTTGTTGACGGCAGTGGGCGCTGCAAGTGCGACATCAATGATTTTCTCGATAAGTTCAAAAGCTACTGGTTTGTCGGAAAATGAGCGGCATGAATAGCGCTCATGAGCCAAGTTTGTAAAATCACTCATGTAAACCCCTTTCTTTGGCTGTTTAAACAATGTGCTCGCTCAAACAGCATACTGTTAGGTACTATTGTAAAGATATGCCATCGTTTTGGGGTGGTGATAGGATGGTGACCGGAGGAGCTATGACGCGCAAATCAAAACTTATGATTGCAGGAATTATTGGTGCCGCAACGGCAACAGCTTCAGTAACTGCTGCGTTGGTTGCGCGTGCTTGGGTTCGCCATGATCCGCATTTCATACGTTCGACGTCATATGGGCCAGCGTTTATCTATACTAGCTACAATCAAAAAGGCGTGCCTGTGCGCCTGCTTACCGTGGGTGGTACGGTGCAAAGTGCCAGCTATATGGATCAAAACCGCTATGAGTTACCCTTTGAATATTTCCGAGCATTCGCGCGCGCAACACGCGAGGCTGGTTTGCGCGCCCAACGCGTGCTTGTCTTGGGCGGCGGTGGTTATGCCTATCCTAAGTACCTTATTGCTCACGATGCAAACGTTACGGTAGATGTTGTAGAAATTGATCCAGAAATTACTGCTCTGGCGCATCGCTGGTTTTATTTGGATTCTTTAAAACGTGAGTTTAAGACGCAGATTACAGGTCGTCTTACCAATATTTGTGCAGACGCTGTTTCATATTTGCAATACAGTGATGCCACCTACGATGTCATTATCAATGATGCTTTTGCAGCTGGCACGCCTGTATCGGCGTTAGTGGCAGAGGCAGGTGCTGCATCCGTACATAAACACCTTTCACAAAACGGCTTATACCTTGTTAATTATGTTGTGGATAAGACGGGTATTGCAGGACTTCAAAAAGTAGTGGATGTTTTAAGTCATGAGTTTGAACAGGTATATCTGGTAGATGCCTGCGATGAGGAGTTTAGCAACTCAGAAAATTATCTGATTATTGCTACGGATGGTACGTATTCGTTTTCAAATACCATTGGATTTTAGTAACCAAAAAGATATATGGCATGCGTGTTGGAAGTAATAAGCAGCGCTGCTTGGACATATTCGTGCACAATACAAAGGGGCTTCATGCGAAAGCCCCTTTCGTCTAAAACATGCCACGGAGCGTAAACTCTGCCTGTACGGTACAAAACATAAGGTCAACGTCTTCTAGACCTAAGTGCTTCTCGGATTCACCAGCTCCTAAGGTGCCACGACGACGAGCCCAGCTCTCAAGGGATGCAGGTCTTTGCTCATGGGGCAAAATCTTGGTCTCGGGATCTACGCGACGGCAAATATCACGCGTATCAATAGGAACAATTTTGCCTGCTTTGCGCGCCTCCGCATAACCATCAATATGCAGCATGAACCACGAGTCCTCAAATGCGGCATTGTGTGCCATGTACGGAAAGCGTGTGAGGGTTGCTAACAGCGCAGCCTGCATCTTTTTATCTTCACGGAAGGGTGTTTTACCTTCAATATCGGACCAGCTAATGTGGTGAATGTTTGCCAAAGGCACACCTTTTTCTTTATACATATCAGGCAGTCCACAATACGCAAAGTAAGGATCAGTTGGTTTGGCTTCAGCTGTAAGTTGCATAAACTCAAGGCCAACATTGACGATGTAACCACGATCTGGCTCGCGTGAAGTAGTCTCAATATCAATGCCTACCACCATGCCAGAAACAGGTGCTGCAAGATACGCGATGTTGAGGTCATTAAGACCAAGACCAGCCTCTTTAGCAACAATCTTGGGATTGCGATGTTGCATGGCAGCTACACCACGAACTAAGTCATCGTCAGAAAGACGTTGAGCCAAACTGGATCCACGTAGGTTTTGCAGCCGCTCAATGCCAAAGTTGTCACAGGTAATGCGATTACGATCTGCCAAAGAGCGCACAATCTCAAAGTTAAAAGGATCATCTGATCCATATGAAGCTCGCCATGCAGCGAGGAGCTGAGAAATAGCATCTTCATTGGCTGCGCGGTCTGCGGTTAGTGTGGCATCATCCATTAAAAAGCCCGGGAAGGCAAGTGCGTTTGCATGCTCGAGTGCTTCATGTACGTTCATATATATCTCCCATGCTGAGAGTACAGTACTAATCATAAGTAAGCCTAGCAAAGTTATGAGACATCCGTGTGAAGAGTGCGCACTCCCTATGAGAAATGTTGATTACTCAACATTTCTTGCTAAACTGTTGAGCAATCAACAAGTGCTTGTTCGCGAGTGTTGCAGCGCTGGCGTGCAAAAAGCTTGTTGAAGCGACTCACGTATCTATCCATAGTAAGAAACCCAGAAGGGAGGAAATTTGACACAAACGATTCAACCAACCCAGGTGGCGCAACCAACTCAACCTGCGCAATCTGATCGCTTCGAGACGTTTTCTGGACTTATCTCGGCACTCAATAAAGAAGTGCAACGCCTCAAAAAAACTGAAATGGCTCGTTTTGGTTTACAGGGGACCGATGCTATGTGTTTAGTGTGTCTTAATAAGCATCCTGAAGGCATCCCAAGTGCAGATATTGCGCGCACTCTTGGCGTTGATCGTGCGCTCGTGTCGCGCTCTGTTGCATCGCTTATGCAAAAAGGTTATGCGCAAACGCAAGAAGCGCAGGGTGTGGTGGGGTATCGAAGCCCGGTGCTTCTCACTAAAAAGGGAAAAGCGTTGGGACATCAGGTGGAAGAAGTCATCAATCGTATGGTGGGTCTTGCTGCAGACAATCTTGCTCAGGAAGATATCGTGGTTATGTATCGCGTACTTGAACAAGTCCTTGCTAAAATAAAGGCGTTATAGCACGATAATGCCAAGACTTAGCAAGCCAATCGCGCATCTGCGCGGACAAAGTACGTAATGCATAACCGCGCATACTACAAAGGAGAAACTTCATGGCAATTCGAATTGTCTGCGACTCGGGCGCTGACGTTTCCGACCTCAAGCACGATCAGCTTACTGTCTTACCACTCTCTGTTGCCTTTGGGACAACTACTTATTTAGATGGAGTTGACCTTACTAACCAGCGTTTTTATGAGCTGCTTATGGAAACAGACGTAACGCCCACTACAGGTCAAGTAACGCCTTACCGTTTTGATCAGGCCTTTGCCCAGGCGCGTGAGGCGGACGAGCAGGTCGTGGCAATTACTATTTCTTCTGTTTTATCTGGCACGCATCATAGTGCCGTTACTGCAGCTGAACCGTATGGTAACAGCGTCTGTGTTATTGATACGCTCAATGCCTCTATGGGTACACGCGCAATGGTCGAATACGCACTCAAGCTTGTCGATAAGGGCATAGAGTTTGAAGCTCTCTGCGAAGAGCTCAATCGCAACGTGGAACATCTACGCGTTATGGCCCTTCTTGACACCCTAGAATACCTGCATCGTGGCGGCCGTCTACCTAAGGCGGCGGCAACATTGGGCACTTTGCTCTCTATCAAACCCGTCATCACTACGCACGAAGGCGCGGTTTCGCTGGTAGGAAAGGCGCGCGGGTCTAAGGCGGCCAATAACCTTCTTGATCAATTGGTCGAGAAAAGCGGTGGTATCAACTTTAATCTACCGGTTTGTGTTGGCTACACTGGTCTGGACGATACGCTTCTTAACAAATACGTTCAGGACAGTGCTGCACTTTGGAAGGGAAACGTCAATCAGCTGGTGTTCCATTCCATGGGCGGTACCATTGGTACGCATGCGGGCCCCGGAACTATTGCTTTGGGATTTTTTGCTAACAAGTAAGTACCTCGTAAGCAAACAATACACCTTGCCTTATGTTGCCATGTGTATGCGTGGCAGCATAAGGTATACGTGCTGGTAAAGATGTAAGCGCCGGCAACACCCGAGCTTATCTGCGGTAAACGTATTGAGGCGGACTTATTGGGCGGCAATCAGATGCTGAAGTATGCCAATAAACTCCTGAGCTCGTTCACTGAGCTTGCGTTGGCTGTGCGTAATATATCCCACATTCATAAGTTCGTCTGTTTCTAAGGGAATGGACCTGGTGTGTGCTGACATCTCGTCAGACAAGATGCCTGTAGAAATCAAAAACCCATTGTAGTTGGCCAAGAGACTTGTCATGGTTCCACGGTCACTTACCACCACGTTTTGTGCGTGAGGAATGTATGAGAAGGGCTCTTCCGATAAGTACAGTGAACTTTGTGTACCTTGCTCAAAGGTGTACCGCGGCCAGCTGGCAAGTTCGGAAACCTTAATGGAAGATTTGGTAGCAAGTGGATGGTTCTTGCGAACAAAAACGTGCGGTTTTGCCTTGTATAATGACGCAAACTTGAGGTTATTCTCGTCAAAACGCCTGCGTAGTGCCTGTTCATTGTAAGAACTCAAAAAGAGAATACCAATGTCAGATTTAAAGCCTGCAACGTCATTAATGATGTTGGTTGTACGGGTCTCACGCAATGTAAAGTCAAAGCCACTGTTTTCTTGAGTGCGTACAAATTCAGTAAACGCACGGACCACAAAGGCATAGTGCTGTGAGCTTATGGATAAGCGCTGTTTTAACTGATCAGGATGGCCAGCATAGCGACTTTGGAGCAAATCTGCTTGTTCAACAACCTGACGCGCATACCCCAAAAACTCAACGCCCTCGCGCGTTACACGAATCCCCTTGCTGGTACGCGTAAAAATTGTGATACCAAGCTCTTGTTCAAGATCTTTAACCGCAACGGACAAACTTGATTGTGCAATAAAATGCGTTTTGGCTACCGAGTTCATTGAGCCGCTTTCGGCAATGGCAATGATGTATCTGAGCTGCTGAAGGTTCATGGCTGTTCCTCTTCGTGCATCCCGTATGTGTGCAGGTATCTAGGCTCATACCTCGAGCTGTTTATAGGGCGGCAAAGCTGCATAGCTGTATGGCTACAGGGCTGTGAGCTAAGCTTTAATATGAAACACTAACATCTAAACCCTGATTGCGCACACGTGAAGCAATGGTATCCAATATGTGTGGTGCAACTTTAGTAAGCGTGGGAATGGGTACGGTTCGTGCGATTGTGTATATAAACACATGCTGAGGATTAATCTTTTTTAATGCTTCCAACCAAGGCTTTACGTACGTATCACCTGTATTATCTACGCATACACCTTCTAGAGTTCCACTTACAAAAATCGTTTGTATCTTTATGTGCCCATTAAACGCAGCATATGCTGCAATACGTTCCTCTACGTTGTAGGGACCTGCTGGTCTATCAAGCAGCTTAATGTAGGATTCATCTGCTGTATCGAGCTTCAAGATATTGTCATCCACTTGTAAGAGTGCGCGATGTACGTCGGGTTTATCGGCAAACATGCCATTGCTTAACACACTTATGCGTGCGTTGGGCGCCAAGCTGTCCCGGATTTGACATACAAGCTGAACTGCCTGCGCAAAGACAGGGCTTGCGGTAGGTTCTCCGTTTCCTGCAAATGTCAAAACGTCGGGCTGTACACCGTCGCGCAGCATATGTGCAAGCTTGGTAGTAAGTGCAGCTTCAAGCTCATCTAGACGGGTATATCCGTCATGAGTACGTCTTTGTTCATTTAAGCCATTCTCGCAATATGCACAGTTAAATGAGCATATTTTTCCTGTTGCTGGCATTAGATTTATGCCGAGCGAAACCCCAAGGCGGCGGCTTTGTATAGGCCCGAATACGGGACTGTCATTTAAAAATGTAGGCATCAATTCCCTCCATCTTGATAATACAAAAGAAGGGAGCAAAATCCGAGTGATTCACCTCATATGTGGCATTCTCAAACAAAAACGATGGCCACTCAAAGAATGACCATCGTCCGCATTGTCTCCAACTCGCGTCGGAGGTATTTCCTACTATATCCTAATTTGGGATGATTCTAAACTCGGATAATAATTTCCTCATGGATATTACAAGTAATCAGACAATCGGCAAGAACTTGAAGACCATCCGTTGTGCACATGGAATCACTCAGCTTGCCCTTGCAGAGAAACTCAATGTAAACCAATCATTTCTCAGTAAGTTGGAAAGCGGGGAGCGCGCACTTCGTGTATATGAAGTGCGTTGGATTGCAGAAGCGTTGGATATGTCTGTTGCTGATCTTGCCACCCAACTTAATGCAGGTATTTCTTCTGAGCCTAACTTTTAAGATACACTTCTCAGGCGTGCGTTCTAGCACGTCTTTAAGTGCGCTTCTGTAGGGGTTGTGCCCTTTGGCATTTGCGGGCATTATGCCTGTTTTCTAAACACAAGTTTAGTATCGCAAGACAGCGATGCATCAAAGCTATAGCCGCGTTCGTCAAACTCGCGTAATTCAGCTGCTGACTGGATGTTTTTCTCGGCACACCAGTGGATAAAACTCCCGCGAGCAGCCTTGACTTCTGGCGCTCGCATAACAAGCTTGCCCGATTTGGGATCTGGCGATAAAAACAGGCAGGTTATCGTGCGGTCTGCAAGGTAAGGAACTACTGCTTGTGCGTATTCCTTAGAAGCTACGTTAATAATGTGCATTTCAGCTGCTTCGTCCATAAGTGCGCAAGCAAGCGTATCGCCCCACCACTCATAGAGCGTATGTGATTCATCTATGGCTAGTTTTGCCTGCATTTCCAGCCTATAGGGACAGACGCCATCAAGAGGTCGTACCAACCCATACAAACCAGAAAGTATACGCAGGTGTTTTTGCACCCAAGCAATGTGCTCTTCGGACATGACCGATGCTGCAATGTTGGTGTATTGAATCCCGTTATAGCTGCAAATTGCGGCACT
Organism: Atopobium sp.; assembly: GCF_034113385.1. Taxonomy (NCBI): domain Bacteria; kingdom Bacillati; phylum Actinomycetota; class Coriobacteriia; order Coriobacteriales; family Atopobiaceae; genus Atopobium; species Atopobium sp. The sequence continues at coordinate 129,972 of NZ_JAXEXL010000002.1, forward strand.
TAACTGGTCAAAAGGCATATATAATCCCGTTTGCAAAGCATCCAGCTGATGCAAGGCATCTTGCGCTAAACGTTCAGAGCATGCCCACATCTTGTGAAGCTGTTCAAAGTCCATTTGATGCAGGTGAGCTGCAAGAACACGGGCCTTCTCGATAAATTGAGGGCAGGCGGTAGCAAAGGGGTATTCTTCAGTTGTTTGCATTTTCTTAGCGGGAGAAATAATAAATCGCAGCGCCACAATATAATCCTTGTATCTGGAAGGTTTTTCTATTGTTGATATTGTATTTCGTGTTTTTGCGAAAGCAATGATGCCGCAACTTTTAAAGCTATGCTCTAAAGTAGTTGCTAATGTAGTTTGTGACAGCGTATATATCGGTTAACAGACGCATTGGTCAACAGCACTGTAAGACCAATTCAAGGAGGCATTGTGAATCCAGCCGCTCCATCTCAGTTTGCACATACGGCAGATCAAATAGATTTGGAAGCTCGCAAAGATGATGCAATGTTCACAAAAGCTGGCATCCCTGATGAGCTTCGTGGCACCATGACCTTGTTTTTGCGTCTTGTGCGCAAAGTGCTATCAGAATACGACCCTCACCTGCGCCAATCGTTTGATGATCTTTTGGCAAACACCCTGTTGGTTCATACAAAGACCGCTTCGTTTGCCACCACTCATACGAGCGATACACCCACAGCAGATGATGCAGCTTCCACCGATGTTGCTCTTACCGAGGCACATTTTGAGAAAGCCGTTGAGCTTATTGATTCCTTGCCAGTAGAGCAGGCAACCCTGCTTATGCGTGGCTTTGCAACATACTTTCATCTTGCCAATATCTGTGAGGAAAACTACCGCGTGCATGCGCTTCATGTGCGTGAACAGGCAATTCCTACCACATTGGAATATAACCCCATCAATGACCTTACTGTGGCATATCGTCGCTTGGTAGATGAGTGTGGTCATGCAAAGGCATTGTCGCTCCTTAAGCGCTTGGAGTTCCATCCTGTCTTTACCGCACATCCAACTGAAGCGCGTCGTCGTGGCATAGAGGGCAAAATCCGTCGCATTGCTAATCTGCTCAAAGAGCGTCCCAATCTGGGAGGTGCTTCATTAGCAGAAAACGAGCGTCAAATGCTGCAGGAAATTGATGCTATGTTCCGCACATCACCCATTGGACTTAAAAAGCCCACGCCCGTTGAGGAAGCGGATACTATTCTTGATATTTTTGATAACACCTTGTTTGATATGGTGCCTGAAGTCTATCGCCGCTTTGACGATTGGGAGCTTGGCGATAAGGCCGGTACAGTTCCACCTGTTTGCCCCGCTTTCTTCCATCCTGGTTCGTGGATTGGTTCAGACCGAGATGGTAACCCCACGGTTACTGCAAAGGTAAGTCGTGAAGTTGCCGAGAAGTTCCGTTGTCATATGCTCAACGCACTTATGGAGCGCACCTATTATGTTGGGCGCAACCTCACGCTTGATGCCATGTGTACCAAGCCTTCGGATATGCTCATCAACCTGTGGAACCATCAGGTGGAGATGAGCGAGTCTATGACTTCTCGTGCTCAAACAGTCAGTACTTCCGAGCTGCATCGTGCGGTCATGATTGTTATGTCGTATAGGCTCAAGGCCACTATTAATCGTACAGCTGATCTTATGTACAACAGCGCAGAGGATTTTCTTAATGATCTGTTTGTGGTTCAAGAGTCTCTAACGCAAGCTGGTGCCCTTCGTGCGGCCTATGGTCCTGTTCAAAACCTTATTTGGCAGGTTCAATCCTTTGGCTTCCATATGGTAGAGATGGAGTTTCGTCAGCACTCCCTCGTGCATACACGTGCTTTGGCAGATATTCATGAGCATGGTAGGCGAGGGGAGCGTGGTGAGCTTGCACCCATGACCCGTGAGGTTTTGGATACCTTCCGCGCTATTGGTTCCATTCAGCGTCGTAATGGTGTTATTGCTGCACGTCGCTACATTATTTCCTTTTCGCAATCTGCCCAAAATGTGGCTGATGTGTATGAGCTTGCACGGCTTGCCTTTGCTCACGAGAAAGACGTGCCCGTCTTAGATGTTATTCCCCTGTTTGAACAGGTAGAAGATTTAAAAAATGCCGTGAGCATTCTCGATGATATGATTCGTATACCTGAGGTACAAAAGCGTATGAGCCAAACGAATCGTCGTCTTGAAGTTATGCTTGGTTATTCTGATTCCTCTAAGGATGCTGGCCCAACCTCTGCAACGCTGGTTTTACATGAGGCTCAGCAGGCAATTGCTCAATGGGCAGAGCGTAACCGTATTGATTTGGTACTGATGCATGGTCGCGGTGGTGCTGTTGGGCGTGGTGGCGGCCCGGCAAATCGTGCTGTTTTGGCGCAACCCAAGGGGTCGGTCAACTGCCACTTTAAGCTTACCGAGCAAGGTGAAGTTATTTTTGCTCGTTATGGAGACCCTACGCTTGCGCGCCGTCACATCGAGTCCGTTGCGGGGGCAACGCTTCTACAGTCTGCACCCTCCATTGAGGAAATCAATACCGATACCACACACAAGTATGAGCAACTCGCTCACGATCTTGACGAGTTTTCTCGTCAGCGTTATTTGCAGCTGCTTAACACCAAAGACTTTGCTGAGTGGTTCTCTATTGTGACACCTCTTACCGAGATTGGTCTCATGCCTATTGGCAGTCGTCCTGCCAAGCGCGGCCTTGGCGCCAAGTCTCTTGATGATTTGCGCACGATTCCTTGGATTTTTTCGTGGTCACAGGCGCGTATCAATTTGGCGGCTTGGTATGGGTTAGGCACGGCCTGCCAGTCAATCAATGATCTTGACCTGCTTAAACAGGCGTATTCTGAATGGCCTGTCTTTACTACGTTTATTGACAACATTGAGATGTCTCTGTCCAAGACCGATGCCAGCATTGCTTGCATGTACCTTAATCTGGGCAATCGTAAGGATCTTTCTCAGATGGTCTTAGAGGAGATGGAGCTTACACGCAAGTGGGTTCTTGCCATTACTAATAACACATGGCCTCTCGAACATCGACGCGTCCTTGGCTCTGTTATCCGCATGCGCCTGCCCTATGTCAACGCTTTGTCGCTTACACAGGTACGAGCTCTTGCGGCTCTTCGCGAGAAAAACGACAAGCTCACTCCAGAGGAGCGCGAACGCTTTATCTACTTAATTTTGTGTACCGTGTCTGGCGTAGCTGCCGGCTTACAAAACACTGGTTAAACAAGCTGCACTATTAAGCAAAATCTGGGGGCTTCTCCCAAAAGCTCTATCGAGAAACCCCAGATAGAGTGATATGAAACAAATTGGATGGTGATGCCTAGTCATTTCACATTTGTGTCTAAAATATGAATCAACACAAATCTAGTTTTTGTGCTTGCAAGGCCCAAAAGGGGTGTGTATATTAATACATCGCACGCGGTGGTGCACACACAAAAACACACCACCTGATGTGCTGCGAACCTTGAAAACCGGATACTGCGATCGAAAGATCAGCAAAGACAGCACAGCGAAATTTCGAAGCAAATAAGCAATCGTTAATTTTACTTTGAATCCAGATCAGCGGAAATTTTAGATGTCAGG